>NZ_CP029608.1:5508391-5671569 GCF_003352185.1 Pseudomonas kribbensis | reverse complement strand
GCTCAGATTGAACGCTGGCGGCAGGCCTAACACATGCAAGTCGGGCGGATGAAGGGAGCTTGCTCCTGGATTCAGCGGCGGACGGGTGAGTAATGCCTAGGAATCTGCCTGGTAGTGGGGGACAACGTTTCGAAAGGAACGCTAATACCGCATACGTCCTACGGGAGAAAGCAGGGGACCTTCGGGCCTTGCGCTATCAGATGAGCCTAGGTCGGATTAGCTAGTTGGTGAGGTAATGGCTCACCAAGGCGACGATCCGTAACTGGTCTGAGAGGATGATCAGTCACACTGGAACTGAGACACGGTCCAGACTCCTACGGGAGGCAGCAGTGGGGAATATTGGACAATGGGCGAAAGCCTGATCCAGCCATGCCGCGTGTGTGAAGAAGGTCTTCGGATTGTAAAGCACTTTAAGTTGGGAGGAAGGGTTGTAGATTAATACTCTGCAATTTTGACGTTACCGACAGAATAAGCACCGGCTAACTCTGTGCCAGCAGCCGCGGTAATACAGAGGGTGCAAGCGTTAATCGGAATTACTGGGCGTAAAGCGCGCGTAGGTGGTTCGTTAAGTTGGATGTGAAATCCCCGGGCTCAACCTGGGAACTGCATCCAAAACTGGCGAGCTAGAGTATGGTAGAGGGTGGTGGAATTTCCTGTGTAGCGGTGAAATGCGTAGATATAGGAAGGAACACCAGTGGCGAAGGCGACCACCTGGACTGATACTGACACTGAGGTGCGAAAGCGTGGGGAGCAAACAGGATTAGATACCCTGGTAGTCCACGCCGTAAACGATGTCAACTAGCCGTTGGGAGCCTTGAGCTCTTAGTGGCGCAGCTAACGCATTAAGTTGACCGCCTGGGGAGTACGGCCGCAAGGTTAAAACTCAAATGAATTGACGGGGGCCCGCACAAGCGGTGGAGCATGTGGTTTAATTCGAAGCAACGCGAAGAACCTTACCAGGCCTTGACATCCAATGAACTTTCCAGAGATGGATTGGTGCCTTCGGGAACATTGAGACAGGTGCTGCATGGCTGTCGTCAGCTCGTGTCGTGAGATGTTGGGTTAAGTCCCGTAACGAGCGCAACCCTTGTCCTTAGTTACCAGCACGTTATGGTGGGCACTCTAAGGAGACTGCCGGTGACAAACCGGAGGAAGGTGGGGATGACGTCAAGTCATCATGGCCCTTACGGCCTGGGCTACACACGTGCTACAATGGTCGGTACAAAGGGTTGCCAAGCCGCGAGGTGGAGCTAATCCCATAAAACCGATCGTAGTCCGGATCGCAGTCTGCAACTCGACTGCGTGAAGTCGGAATCGCTAGTAATCGCGAATCAGAATGTCGCGGTGAATACGTTCCCGGGCCTTGTACACACCGCCCGTCACACCATGGGAGTGGGTTGCACCAGAAGTAGCTAGTCTAACCTTCGGGAGGACGGTTACCACGGTGTGATTCATGACTGGGGTGAAGTCGTAACAAGGTAGCCGTAGGGGAACCTGCGGCTGGATCACCTCCTTAATCGACGACATCAGCTGCTCCATAAGTTCCCACACGAATTGCTTGATTCATTGAAGAAGACGAAAGAAGCAGCCCGAAATTGGGTCTGTAGCTCAGTTGGTTAGAGCGCACCCCTGATAAGGGTGAGGTCGGCAGTTCGAATCTGCCCAGACCCACCAATTTTGTGTGGGAAACGCCTGTAGAAATACGGGGCCATAGCTCAGCTGGGAGAGCGCCTGCCTTGCACGCAGGAGGTCAGCGGTTCGATCCCGCTTGGCTCCACCACTACTGCTTCTGAAGTAAGAGCTTAGAAATGAGCATTCCATCGTGCTGATGGTGAATGTTGATTTCTAGTCTTTGACTAGTTCGTTCTTTAAAAATTTGGGTATGTGATAGAAAGATAGACTGAGAGCCACTTTCACTGGTGGTGATCAGGCTAAGGTAAAATTTGTGAGTTCTCTTAGTTGAGAAATTCGAATTTTCGGCGAATGTCGTCTTCACAGTATAACCAGATTGCTTGGGGTTATATGGTCAAGTGAAGAAGCGCATACGGTGGATGCCTTGGCAGTCAGAGGCGATGAAAGACGTGGTAGCCTGCGAAAAGCTTCGGGGAGTCGGCAAACAGACTTTGATCCGGAGATGTCTGAATGGGGGAACCCAGCCATCACAAGATGGTTATCTTGCACTGAATACATAGGTGCAAGAGGCGAACCAGGGGAACTGAAACATCTAAGTACCCTGAGGAAAAGAAATCAACCGAGATTCCCTTAGTAGTGGCGAGCGAACGGGGACTAGCCCTTAAGTGGCTTTGAGATTAGCGGAACGCTCTGGAAAGTGCGGCCATAGTGGGTGATAGCCCTGTACGCGAAAATCTCTTAGTCATGAAATCGAGTAGGACGGAGCACGAGAAACTTTGTCTGAATATGGGGGGACCATCCTCCAAGGCTAAATACTACTGACTGACCGATAGTGAACTAGTACCGTGAGGGAAAGGCGAAAAGAACCCCGGAGAGGGGAGTGAAATAGATCCTGAAACCGTATGCGTACAAGCAGTGGGAGCAGACTTTGTTCTGTGACTGCGTACCTTTTGTATAATGGGTCAGCGACTTATTTTCAGTGGCGAGCTTAACCGAATAGGGGAGGCGTAGCGAAAGCGAGTCTTAATAGGGCGTCTAGTCGCTGGGAATAGACCCGAAACCGGGCGATCTATCCATGGGCAGGTTGAAGGTTAGGTAACACTGACTGGAGGACCGAACCGACTACCGTTGAAAAGTTAGCGGATGACCTGTGGATCGGAGTGAAAGGCTAATCAAGCTCGGAGATAGCTGGTTCTCCTCGAAAGCTATTTAGGTAGCGCCTCATGTATCACTGTAGGGGGTAGAGCACTGTTTCGGCTAGGGGGTCATCCCGACTTACCAAACCGATGCAAACTCCGAATACCTACAAGTGCCGAGCATGGGAGACACACGGCGGGTGCTAACGTCCGTCGTGAAAAGGGAAACAACCCAGACCGTCAGCTAAGGTCCCAAAGTTATGGTTAAGTGGGAAACGATGTGGGAAGGCTTAGACAGCTAGGAGGTTGGCTTAGAAGCAGCCACCCTTTAAAGAAAGCGTAATAGCTCACTAGTCGAGTCGGCCTGCGCGGAAGATGTAACGGGGCTCAAACCATACACCGAAGCTACGGGTATCACGCAAGTGATGCGGTAGAGGAGCGTTCTGTAAGCCTGTGAAGGTGAGTTGAGAAGCTTGCTGGAGGTATCAGAAGTGCGAATGCTGACATGAGTAACGACAATGGGTGTGAAAAACACCCACGCCGAAAGACCAAGGTTTCCTGCGCAACGTTAATCGACGCAGGGTTAGTCGGTCCCTAAGGCGAGGCTGAAAAGCGTAGTCGATGGAAAACAGGTTAATATTCCTGTACTTCTGGTTATTGCGATGGAGGGACGGAGAAGGCTAGGCCAGCTTGGCGTTGGTTGTCCAAGTTTAAGGTGGTAGGCTGGAATCTTAGGTAAATCCGGGATTCTAAGGCCGAGAGCTGATGACGAGTTGCCTTTAGGCGACGAAGTGGTTGATGCCATGCTTCCAAGAAAAGCTTCTAAGCTTCAGATAACCAGGAACCGTACCCCAAACCGACACAGGTGGTTGGGTAGAGAATACCAAGGCGCTTGAGAGAACTCGGGTGAAGGAACTAGGCAAAATGGCACCGTAACTTCGGGAGAAGGTGCGCCGGTGAGGGTGAAGGACTTGCTCCGTAAGCCCATGCCGGTCGAAGATACCAGGCCGCTGCGACTGTTTATTAAAAACACAGCACTCTGCAAACACGAAAGTGGACGTATAGGGTGTGACGCCTGCCCGGTGCCGGAAGGTTAATTGATGGGGTTAGCTAACGCGAAGCTCTTGATCGAAGCCCCGGTAAACGGCGGCCGTAACTATAACGGTCCTAAGGTAGCGAAATTCCTTGTCGGGTAAGTTCCGACCTGCACGAATGGCGTAACGATGGCGGCGCTGTCTCCACCCGAGACTCAGTGAAATTGAAATCGCTGTGAAGATGCAGTGTATCCGCGGCTAGACGGAAAGACCCCGTGAACCTTTACTATAGCTTTGCACTGGACTTTGAATTTGCTTGTGTAGGATAGGTGGGAGGCTTTGAAGCGTGGACGCCAGTTCGCGTGGAGCCATCCTTGAAATACCACCCTGGCAACTTTGAGGTTCTAACTCAGGTCCGTTATCCGGATCGAGGACAGTGTATGGTGGGTAGTTTGACTGGGGCGGTCTCCTCCTAAAGAGTAACGGAGGAGTACGAAGGTGCGCTCAGACCGGTCGGAAATCGGTCGTAGAGTATAAAGGCAAAAGCGCGCTTGACTGCGAGACAGACACGTCGAGCAGGTACGAAAGTAGGTCTTAGTGATCCGGTGGTTCTGTATGGAAGGGCCATCGCTCAACGGATAAAAGGTACTCCGGGGATAACAGGCTGATACCGCCCAAGAGTTCATATCGACGGCGGTGTTTGGCACCTCGATGTCGGCTCATCACATCCTGGGGCTGAAGCCGGTCCCAAGGGTATGGCTGTTCGCCATTTAAAGTGGTACGCGAGCTGGGTTTAGAACGTCGTGAGACAGTTCGGTCCCTATCTGCCGTGGACGTTTGAGATTTGAGAGGGGCTGCTCCTAGTACGAGAGGACCGGAGTGGACGAACCTCTGGTGTTCCGGTTGTCACGCCAGTGGCATTGCCGGGTAGCTATGTTCGGAAAAGATAACCGCTGAAAGCATCTAAGCGGGAAACTTGCCTCAAGATGAGATCTCACTGGAACCTTGAGTTCCCTGAAGGGCCGTCGAAGACTACGACGTTGATAGGTTGGGTGTGTAAGCGCTGTGAGGCGTTGAGCTAACCAATACTAATTGCCCGTGAGGCTTGACCATATAACACCCAAGCAATTTGACTGCTCCTGAATAAAGAGCAGAGCCAGATTGCGGTGTGTGAAGACGAAAGAACCGAAAGTTCGATCTTGCAAAACACCGAAACCTATCCCATACCCAATTTGCTGAAGCGAGGCCATCCGGTCACGAGTCAGTACCCGAATTTCTTGACGACCATAGAGCGTTGGAACCACCTGATCCCATCCCGAACTCAGAAGTGAAACGATGCATCGCCGATGGTAGTGTGGGGTTTCCCCATGTGAGAGTAGGTCATCGTCAAGATTAAATTCCGAAACCCCAATTGCGAAAGCAGTTGGGGTTTTGTTTTGCCCGCAGGAAAGTGGGCTGTTTGAATTCTATGCAACAGCTCGGTGCATGGCTATTATTCGGGCCTCATTCCGAGGCGAGACCTGCATGCTGACGTTGTTGAACCTTCTGAAGGATGGGCAATTCCATTCCGGCCAGGCTCTGGGAGCCACCCTGGGAATTAGTCGAAGTGCGGTGTGGAAGCAGCTTCAGCATCTCGAGGCTGAGCTTGGGCTGTCCATACATAAAGTTCGAGGGCGAGGCTACCAGTTGGCTTCGCCGCTGGCGTTGCTCGACCCGCTCAAGATAGAGGAAAGTCTTGCAGGCTGGTCTGTGAGTGTCTTCAGCTCAATCGACTCTACTAACGCCGAATCGCTGCGCGCCGTTGAGCGCGGTCAAATGGCCCCCTTTCTGGTGCTGGCTGAACGACAAATATCCGGACGTGGGCGCAGAGGTCGCAAATGGGTAAGTCCGTTTGCCGAGAACCTCTATTACAGTCTCGTGTTGCGTATTGACGGTGGGATGCGCCAGCTTGAAGGGCTAAGTCTTGTTGTCGGTCTTGCGGTCATGCAAACCTTGCGAGCGCTTGGAGTGGCGGGTGCCGGGTTGAAGTGGCCCAATGACGTTTTGGTGGGGCGAAAAAAAATCGCGGGAATCTTGCTGGAGCTGGTTGGGGATCCGGCAGATGTGTGTCATGTGGTGCTGGGTATTGGCGTAAACGTGAACATGCAAACATCCGACGAGGTTGATCAGCAGTGGACATCGATAAGGCTCGAGTCGGGGAAGCCTTGTGATCGCAATAGTCTGGCGGTTGAGTTAAGTAAGCAGTTGCAACTTGATTTGCAGCGTCACCAATCAGGTGGTTTCTCAGCGCTTCAGGCAGAGTGGGAGGCGAGCCATTTATGGCAAGGGCAGCCGGTTTCTCTCACTGCCGGCGTCACTCAGATAGATGGCGTGGTGTTGGGGGTCGATAATCAAGGTGCGCTGCGATTGAAGGTAGATGGTGTGGAAAGAGTCTTTAGTGGTGGTGAGCTCAGCTTGAGGTTGCGTGATGATTCTTGAGCTTGATTGCGGAAACAGCTTTATCAAGTGGCGGGTGCTGAGTGCTTTGGCAGGTGTCTTGGTCGCGGAGGGTGTGGTCGATTCTGACCAGGCATTGATCGAGAGTCTTCGCTCGCTGGATAAGCTGTCTCTCGGTAAATGCCGCCTTGTCAGTGTAAGAACTGAAGACGAGACCAATTTGCTGATTGGTCTCCTCAAGCGTGAGTTCGATATATCCGTTGTTTGTGCGACACCGGCTCGCGAAATGTCTGGCGTCAAGAACGGCTATGAGGACTACGAGCGTCTGGGCCTTGATCGCTGGTTGGCGATGCTTGGCGGCTTTCATCTGGCTGGTGGGGCTTGCCTGGTTCTTGATTTTGGGACAGCGGTGACTGCTGATTTCATCTCGTCGGAGGGTGAGCACCTGGGAGGCTTCATTTGTCCTGGTATGCCATTGATGCGACATCAATTGCGTACGCATACTCGAAAGATTCGCTATGGCGACCTGGCGGCTGAGCGTGCATTGACGAGTCACGTTCCGGGGCGCAATACGGTCGAGGCGGTGGAGCGTGGCTGTTCGTTGATGCTCAGGGGATTCGTACTGACGCAGTTGGAGATGGCGCGTTCCTACTGGGGAGAAGGCTTCAGTGTTTTCATCACTGGAGGGGACGCCGAGCTGGTGTCGGATGTTGTGCCTGAGGCCAGGGTGGTTCCCGATTTAGTGTTCGTAGGTTTGGCTATGGCATGTCCTTTGTCCTGAGGTTTGTATGCGTTGGTTGTTTCTCCTGCTTCTTGTACTCAATGTGTTTTATTACGTCTGGCATCAGCAGGAGGCGCCATTGCGTGCAAAGGATGTCACGCCTCTGCGTCTTTATAGTGGCTCGCAGCAGGATATCCGTTTGCTGAGCGAGGCTGGTGATGCTGCGCGGGGCGTGAAGACTGATGGGCAGTGTCTATATGTAGGTGGGTTGAGTCGTCCTGAAACGGCACAAGCTCTGGGGCTGAGTCTGGCTGAGTTGGGAGTGAAGGTTCAGGCTGTACCTAAAGACCTTTCCAGCAATGCATATTGGTTCCGAATTACACCCGAAACCCAGCGTTTGCTGGGGGATGTTCAGATGCAAAACCTTTCCAAGGAATTCAATGAGTTAAAACATAAAATAATGCTGTGTGAGGGGGTTGCACCTGCGGAATAGTTTGCATAGAATGGCGCCCGCTCCACAGCGAAGACCTGAAAGGGTTTAAGCAGTGAGGTGATGTCAACGCAGCTAACCTCAGGTTTTTAAATGAGAAAATGCTTGACAAGGGTTTGGCATAGTATAGAATGCCGGCCTGATTAGGAGGGGTTCCCGAGCGGCCAAAGGGATCAGACTGTAAATCTGACGTCTACGACTTCGAAGGTTCGAATCCTTCTCCCTCCACCAGATTTTAGCGTGAGCTGCAGGCTCCGCGGGTATAGTTTAGTGGTAGAACCTCAGCCTTCCAAGCTGATGATGCGGGTTCGATTCCCGCTACCCGCTCCAAGTTTGCAGGTTGTGCAAAGTGTTACGCTCTTGTAGCTCAGTTGGTAGAGCACACCCTTGGTAAGGGTGAGGTCAGCGGTTCAAATCCGCTCAAGAGCTCCATATAACAAGGCAGATATGAAAATATCTGCCTTTGTTTTAATGGCTAGGGTTGTTTGCTTATTTCTTCTGTTAGGGGTGATATCGATGGCTAAGGAAAAATTTGATCGTTCCCTACCGCACGTCAACGTCGGAACTATCGGTCACGTTGATCACGGTAAAACCACTCTGACCGCTGCTCTGACTCGCGTCTGCTCCGAAGTTTTCGGTTCGGCCGTAGTTGAATTCGACAAGATCGACAGCGCTCCAGAAGAAAAAGCTCGCGGTATCACCATCAACACCGCGCACGTTGAGTACAACTCGAACATTCGTCACTACGCTCACGTTGACTGCCCAGGTCACGCTGACTACGTGAAGAATATGATCACCGGTGCTGCCCAGATGGACGGCGCGATCCTGGTTTGCTCGGCTGCCGATGGTCCGATGCCGCAAACTCGTGAGCACATCCTGCTGTCCCGTCAGGTAGGCGTTCCGTACATCGTGGTTTTCCTGAACAAGGCTGACCTGGTAGACGACGCAGAGCTGCTGGAACTGGTTGAGATGGAAGTTCGCGACCTGCTGTCCACCTACGACTTCCCGGGCGACGACACTCCGATCATCATCGGTTCGGCTCGTATGGCGCTGGAAGGCAAAGACGACAACGAAATGGGCACCACCGCTGTCAAGAAGCTGGTGGAAACTCTGGACAGCTACATCCCAGAGCCAGAGCGTGCTATCGACAAGCCATTCCTGATGCCAATCGAAGACGTGTTCTCGATCTCGGGTCGTGGCACCGTGGTAACTGGTCGTATCGAGCGTGGTATCGTCCGCGTTCAGGACGCCCTGGAAATCGTTGGTCTGCGTGACACCACCACCACCACCTGCACCGGTGTTGAGATGTTCCGCAAGCTGCTGGACGAAGGTCGTGCTGGCGAGAACTGCGGCGTTCTGCTGCGTGGTACCAAGCGTGACGACGTTGAGCGTGGTCAGGTTCTGGTTAAGCCAGGTTCGGTTAAGCCGCACACCAAGTTCACCGCAGAAGTTTACGTTCTGAGCAAGGAAGAAGGCGGTCGTCACACTCCGTTCTTCAAAGGCTACCGTCCACAGTTCTACTTCCGTACTACTGACGTGACTGGTAACTGCGAGCTGCCAGAAGGCGTTGAAATGGTAATGCCAGGTGACAACATTCAGATGACTGTTACCCTGATCAAAACCATCGCGATGGAAGATGGTCTGCGTTTCGCTATCCGTGAAGGCGGTCGTACCGTCGGCGCTGGCGTCGTAGCCAAAATCATCGAGTAAGTAGTTGTAATGTATTTTTCGGGCCGGCATAATGGTCGGCCTGATTTTGTTTTAGGTCAGTAGCTCAATTGGCAGAGCGACGGTCTCCAAAACCGTAGGTTGGGGGTTCGATTCCCTCCTGACCTGCCAGATTCACTCGGTGTGTCTGGCTTTCTTTTCACAGGATCTTCATAGATGACTCCTAAGGCTGAAGCTCAAGGCTCTCGCTTCGATCTGCTCAAGTGGCTTGTAGTGGTCGCTTTGGTGGTGGTTGGCGTTGTAGGCAATCAGTATTACTCTGCTTCGCCGATCCTGTACCGTGTACTCGCTTTGCTTGTCATTGCTGCTGTAGCTGCCTTTGTAGGTCTGCAGACTGCCAAGGGCAAGTCTTTCTTTGTACTGGTTAAGGAAGCTCGTACCGAGATTCGTAAAGTCGTATGGCCAACTCGCCAAGAAACCACGCAGACCACTCTGATTGTTGTGGCTGTTGTTCTGGTTATGGCGTTGCTGTTGTGGGGGCTTGATTCCCTGCTCGGCTGGCTTGTTTCCTTGATTGTCGGCTAAGGGTGTCCCGTGGCTAAGCGTTGGTACGTTGTGCATGCTTACTCGGGTTACGAGAAGCATGTCATGCGCTCGCTGATCGAGCGTGTAAAGCTGGCTGGCATGGAAGATGGCTTCGGCGAAATTCTGGTTCCCACTGAAGAAGTGGTTGAAATGCGTAATGGCCAGAAACGCAAAAGCGAACGCAAGTTCTTCCCTGGTTATGTGCTGGTGCAGATGGATATGAACGAGGGTACTTGGCACTTGGTCAAGGATACACCTCGGGTGATGGGTTTTATCGGCGGTACTGCTGACAAGCCTGCTCCAATCACTGATAAAGAAGCCGAGGCGATTCTGCGTCGCGTTGCTGACGGTAGCGACAAGCCGAAGCCGAAGACGTTGTTCGAGCCAGGTGAAACCGTTCGTGTCAATGACGGTCCTTTCGCTGACTTTAACGGCGTTGTTGAAGAAGTTAACTACGAAAAGAGCCGGATCCAAGTGGCAGTGCTCATTTTCGGTCGCTCTACTCCGGTAGAGTTGGAGTTCAGTCAGGTCGAAAAGGTCTAACTGGACAAGCATCCCAACCCCGCAGCCCTAGGCTGTGGGGTTTTGTCGTCACTGGGATAAACGCGCAAGTAACCGGGGAGCCTTTCGAGGCGTTCGAACCCGTAATTGGAGTGCCTCATGGCCAAGAAGATTACCGCTTACATCAAGCTGCAAGTGAAGGCCGCTCAGGCTAACCCAAGCCCACCTGTTGGTCCTGCTCTGGGTCAGCACGGCGTGAACATCATGGAATTCTGCAAGGCTTTCAACGCCCGTACCCAGGGTCTGGAAGCTGGTCTGCCGACTCCAGTGATCATCACTGTCTACAGCGACCGTAGTTTCACTTTCGAAACCAAATCCACCCCTGCTTCGGTTCTGCTGAAGAAGGCGGCCGGTCTGACCAGCGGTTCCGCTCGTCCGAACACCGTTAAGGTTGGCACTGTTACCCGTGCTCAGCTGGAAGAAATCGCGAAAACCAAAAACGCGGATCTGACTGCAGCTGATATGGATGCAGCCGTGCGCACTATCGCCGGTTCTGCTCGTAGCATGGGCCTTAACGTGGAGGGTGTGTAATGGCTAAGCTGACCAAGCGCCAAAAGGCTATCGCTGAAAAGATCGAAGCAGGCAAGTCCTACAACTTCGAAGAGGCCGCAACTCTGCTGGCTTCGCTGCCAGCTGCCAAGTTCGTCGAGTCGTTCGATGTGGCCGTTAACCTGGGCGTAGACCCGCGTAAATCCGACCAGGTCGTTCGTAGCGCTACTGTGCTGCCACACGGCACTGGCAAGACCGTTCGCGTTGCTGTGTTCACCCAGGGTCCAGCTGCCGAGGCCGCTCTGGCTGCCGGCGCTGACCGTGTAGGTATGGACGAGCTGGCTGCCGAAATGAAAGGCGGCGACCTGAACTATGACGTAGTGATCGCATCCCCGGATGCCATGCGCGTTGTAGGTCAACTGGGTCAGATCCTCGGTCCACGTGGTCTGATGCCTAACCCGAAAGTCGGCACCGTAACCCCAGACGTCGCTACCGCGGTTAAAAACGCCAAGGCTGGTCAGGTTCGTTATCGCACCGACAAAAACGGCATCATCCACACTTCCGTTGGCAAGATCGGCTTCGATGCCGTCAAGCTGAAGGAAAACGTTGAAGCCCTGATCGCTGACCTGAAGCGTATCAAGCCAGCTTCCTCGAAAGGTATCTACGTCAAGCGCGTTACCCTGAGCACCACCATGGGCCCAGGTCTGGTTATCGACCAGAGCTCGCTGGACGCGTAAGACAAAAATTGGCGCAGGTGACTGCGCCAATTGAAAGATTGGGGTCCCTGCCTGGCGGGGGCTATCCAAGACCGTAGGCGACGCAAGTCTTAAACCTCAAGCCTACGCAGATGGTGCTCCCGGTTCCTTACCGAATCAGACACCAAAACGACATTCGGTTTCGATCGAATGAAACGGTAACAAGCAGGAGTTAAACCCGTGGCAATTAATCTCGAAGACAAGAAGGCCATCGTCGCTGAAGTCAACGAGGCTGCCAAAGTCGCTCTGTCCGCTGTCGTGGTTGATGCCCGTGGCGTAACAGTAGGCGCAATGACCGGACTCCGTAAAGAGGCTCGTGAAGCTGGCGTTTACGTACGTGTTGTACGTAACACCCTGCTCAAGCGCGCTGTTGCTGGCACTTCGTACGAAGTGCTGAACGACGCGTTCACCGGCCCGACCCTGATCGCATTCTCCAACGAACACCCGGGCGCTGCTGCTCGTCTGTTCAAGGAATTTGCCAAGGGTCAGGATAAGTTCGAGATCAAGGCAGCTTCGTTCGAGGGCAAGTTCCTCGCAGCGAATGAGATCGACGTGCTGGCAAGCCTGCCAACTCGCGACGAAGCTATTGCGAAACTGATGAGCGTGATTCAAGGCGCTACCAGCAAGCTGGCTCGTACTCTGGCGGCAATTCGCGATCAGAAAGAAGCTGCTGCAGCCTGAGGCTGAGCGTTTCCAATCTCGCGTATTTTTGTTTATTTCGACGGCCGTACAGGCTGTCCACCAAATCAGGAATTGAGTCATGTCTCTGACTAACGAACAAATCATCGAAGCAATCGGCCAGAAAACCGTTCTGGAAGTTGTTGAGCTGATCAAAGCAATGGAAGAAACCTTCGGCGTGACCGCTGCTGTTGCTGCTGCTGGTCCAGCTGCTGCTGCCGCTGTTGTTGAAGAGCAAACCGAGTTCAACGTTGTTCTGGTTGAAGCCGGCGAGAAGAAAGTAAACGTGATCAAGGCAGTTCGTGAACTGACCGGTCTGGGCCTGAAAGAAGCCAAAGAGAAAGTCGACGGCGCTCCTCAGGTTGTAGCTGAAGGCGTTTCGAAAGAAGCTGCTGAAGACGCTAAGAAGAAGCTGGAAGAAGCAGGCGCTAAAGTCGAGCTGAAGTAAGCATCGACTTTGCTCCTCCAGCCCGAGCGTCAAGCGACAGGCTGATGGCTGGTGGCTCTTGCCACCGGCCTTTTTCCGTTATTGGCAGCCGACTCGGTCGGTGCCGATAACGAGCTGTAACCATCCGATGTGATGGCGCAAACCATGGGGTTTGCACGATTTTCTGGCTGCTCCCGTCGGGAGGGGCCAAACAAGCAGGTGACCAAGCTGGGGAACGCTGATGGCTTACTCATATACTGAGAAAAAACGTATCCGCAAGGACTTTAGCAAGTTGCCGGACGTCATGGATGTGCCTTACCTCCTGGCCATCCAGCTGGATTCGTATCGTGAATTCTTGCAAGCGGGAGCGACTAAAGATCAGTTCCGCGACGTGGGCCTGCATGCGGCCTTCAAATCCGTTTTCCCGATCATCAGCTACTCCGGCAATGCTGCGCTGGAGTACGTCGGTTATCGCCTGGGCGAACCGGCATTTGATGTCAAAGAATGCGTATTGCGCGGTGTAACTTTCGCCGTACCTTTGCGGGTAAAAGTGCGCCTGATCATTTTCGACAAAGAATCGTCGAACAAAGCGATCAAGGACATCAAAGAGCAAGAAGTCTACATGGGTGAAATCCCCCTGATGACTGAGAACGGTACCTTCGTAATCAACGGTACCGAGCGTGTGATCGTTTCCCAGTTGCACCGCTCCCCGGGCGTGTTCTTCGACCACGACCGTGGCAAGACGCACAGCTCCGGCAAACTGCTGTACTCCGCGCGCATCATTCCTTACCGCGGTTCCTGGCTGGACTTCGAGTTCGACCCGAAGGACTGCGTATTCGTACGTATCGACCGTCGTCGCAAGCTGCCGGCCTCGGTACTGCTGCGCGCGCTCGGCTATACCACCGAAGAAGTGCTGGACGCTTTCTACACCACCAACGTATTCCACGTTAAGGGCGAGACCCTGAGCCTGGAACTGGTACCTCAGCGTCTGCGCGGTGAAGTTGCTGTTCTCGATATTCAGGATGACAAAGGCAAGGTAATTGTCGAGCAGGGTCGTCGTATCACTGCCCGTCACATCAACCAGCTGGAAAAAGCCGGGATCAAAGAGCTGGACGTGCCTCTGGACTACGTCCTGGGTCGCACCACCGCCAAGGTCATCGTGCATCCGGCAACCGGCGAAATCCTGGCAGAGTGCAACACCGAGCTGACCACTGAAGTCCTGGCGAAAGTCGCCAAGGCCGGCGTCGTTCGCATCGAAACTCTATACACCAACGATATCGACTGCGGTCCGTTCGTCTCTGACACTCTGAAGATCGACTCCACCAGCAACCAATTGGAAGCGCTGGTCGAAATCTATCGCATGATGCGTCCAGGCGAGCCGCCAACCAAAGACGCTGCCGAAACCCTGTTCAACAACCTGTTCTTCAGCCCTGAGCGCTATGACCTGTCTGCGGTCGGCCGGATGAAGTTCAACCGTCGTATCGGTCGTACCGAGATCGAAGGTTCGGGCGTGCTGTGCAAGGAAGACATCGTCGCGGTACTGAAGACTCTGGTCGACATCCGTAACGGTAAAGGCATCGTCGACGACATCGACCACCTGGGTAACCGTCGTGTTCGCTGCGTAGGCGAAATGGCCGAGAACCAGTTCCGCGTTGGCCTGGTACGTGTTGAGCGTGCGGTCAAAGAGCGTCTGTCGATGGCTGAAAGCGAAGGCCTGATGCCGCAAGATCTGATCAACGCCAAGCCAGTGGCTGCGGCGGTGAAAGAGTTCTTCGGTTCCAGCCAGCTGTCGCAGTTCATGGACCAGAACAACCCGCTGTCCGAGATTACCCACAAGCGTCGTGTCTCCGCACTCGGCCCTGGCGGTCTGACTCGTGAGCGCGCGGGCTTCGAAGTTCGTGACGTACACCCGACTCACTACGGTCGTGTTTGTCCGATCGAAACGCCGGAAGGTCCGAACATCGGTCTGATCAACTCCCTGGCGGCTTACGCTCGCACCAACCAGTACGGCTTCCTCGAGAGCCCGTACCGTGTGGTGAAAGAGGGTGTGGTTACCGACGAGATCGTGTTCCTGTCCGCTATTGAAGAAGCCGATCACGTGATCGCGCAGGCTTCGGCGACCATGAACGACCAGAAAGTCCTGATCGACGAACTGGTAGCCGTACGTCACCTGAACGAATTCACCGTCAAGGCGCCTGAAGAAGTCACCTTGATGGACGTTTCGCCGAAGCAGGTAGTTTCGGTTGCAGCGTCGCTGATTCCGTTCCTCGAGCACGACGACGCCAACCGTGCGTTGATGGGTTCGAACATGCAGCGTCAGGCTGTACCAACCCTGCGTGCCGACAAGCCGCTGGTAGGTACCGGCATGGAGCGTAACGTGGCTCGCGACTCCGGCGTTTGCGTCGTGGCTCGTCGTGGCGGCGTGATCGACTCCGTTGATGCCAGCCGTATCGTGGTTCGTGTTGCCGATGACGAAGTTGAAACCGGTGAAGCCGGTGTCGACATCTACAACCTGACCAAATACACCCGCTCGAACCAGAACACCTGCATCAACCAGCGTCCGCTGGTGAGCAAGGGTGATCGCGTTCAGCGTAGCGACATCATGGCCGACGGCCCGTCCACCGACATGGGTGAACTGGCTCTGGGTCAGAACATGCGCATCGCGTTCATGGCATGGAACGGCTTCAACTTCGAAGACTCCATCTGCCTGTCCGAGCGTGTAGTTCAGGAAGACCGCTTCACCACGATCCACATTCAGGAACTGACCTGTGTGGCCCGTGACACCAAGCTTGGCCCAGAGGAAATCACTGCGGACATCCCGAACGTGGGTGAAGCTGCACTGAACAAGCTGGACGAAGCCGGTATCGTTTATGTAGGTGCTGAAGTTGGCGCAGGCGACATCCTGGTTGGTAAGGTCACTCCGAAAGGCGAGACCCAGCTGACTCCGGAAGAAAAACTGCTGCGCGCGATCTTCGGTGAAAAAGCCAGCGACGTTAAAGACACTTCCCTGCGTGTACCTACCGGTACCAAAGGTACTGTCATCGACGTGCAGGTCTTCACCCGTGACGGCGTTGAGCGTGATGCTCGTGCCCTGTCGATCGAGAAGACCCAGCTGGACGAGATCCGCAAGGATCTGAACGAAGAGTTCCGCATCGTTGAAGGCGCGACCTTCGAACGTCTGCGTTCCGCTCTGGTAGGCCACAAGGCTGAAGGCGGCGCGGGCCTGAAGAAAGGTCAGGACATCACCGACGAAGTACTCGACGGTCTTGAGCATGGTCAGTGGTTCAAACTGCGCATGGCTGAAGATGCTCTGAACGAGCAGCTCGAGAAGGCTCAGGCCTACATCGTTGATCGTCGCCGTCTGCTGGACGACAAGTTCGAAGACAAGAAGCGCAAACTGCAGCAGGGCGATGACCTGGCTCCAGGCGTGCTGAAGATCGTCAAGGTTTACCTGGCAATCCGTCGTCGCATCCAGCCGGGCGACAAGATGGCCGGTCGTCACGGTAACAAGGGTGTGGTCTCCGTGATCATGCCGGTTGAAGACATGCCGCACGATGCCAATGGCACCCCGGTCGACGTGGTCCTCAACCCGCTGGGCGTACCTTCGCGTATGAACGTTGGTCAGATCCTTGAAACCCACCTGGGCCTCGCGGCCAAAGGTCTGGGCGAGAAGATCAACCGGATGGTCGAAGAGCAGCGCAAAGTCGCTGAGCTGCGTACCTTCCTGGACGAGATCTACAACCAGATCGGCGGTCGTAACGAAGATCTGGACAGCTTCTCCGATCAGGAAATCCTGGATCTGGCGAAGAACCTGCGTGGCGGCGTTCCAATGGCCACTCCAGTGTTCGACGGTGCCAAGGAAAGCGAAATCAAGGCCATGCTGAAACTGGCGGACCTGCCAGAAAGCGGCCAGATGCAGCTGACCGACGGCCGTACCGGCAACAAGTTCGAGCGTCCAGTTACCGTTGGCTACATGTACATGCTGAAGCTGAACCACTTGGTAGACGACAAGATGCACGCGCGTTCTACCGGTTCGTACAGCCTGGTTACCCAGCAGCCGCTGGGTGGTAAGGCGCAGTTCGGTGGTCAGCGTTTCGGGGAGATGGAGGTCTGGGCACTGGAAGCATACGGTGCTGCTTACACTCTGCAAGAAATGCTCACAGTGAAGTCGGACGATGTGAACGGCCGGACCAAGATGTACAAAAACATCGTGGACGGCGATCACCGTATGGAGCCGGGCATGCCCGAGTCCTTCAACGTGTTGATCAAGGAAATTCGTTCCCTCGGCATCGATATCGATCTGGAAACCGAATAACACGTGACGCGATCGAGAGCGGGGCAGGATTGCCCGCTCTCTGCTCCGCCAGGAGGAAAGGCCTTGAAAGACCTACTGAATTTGCTGAAAAACCAGGGTCAAGTCGAAGAGTTCGACGCCATCCGTATCGGATTGGCCTCGCCTGAGATGATCCGCTCGTGGTCGTTCGGTGAAGTTAAAAAGCCGGAAACCATCAACTACCGTACGTTCAAACCTGAGCGTGACGGTCTGTTCTGCGCCAAGATCTTTGGCCCGGTAAAGGATTACGAGTGCCTGTGCGGTAAGTACAAGCGCTTGAAGCACCGTGGTGTGATCTGCGAGAAGTGCGGCGTTGAAGTTGCACTGGCCAAGGTTCGTCGTGAGCGCATGGCGCACATCGAACTGGCTTCGCCGGTTGCCCACATCTGGTTCCTGAAATCGCTGCCGTCCCGTATCGGCCTGCTGATGGACATGACCCTGCGTGATATCGAACGCGTTCTCTACTTCGAGAGCTATGTCGTTATCGATCCAGGCATGACCACTCTTGAAAAAGGTCAGCTGCTGAACGACGAGCAGTACTTCGAAGCGCTGGAAGAGTTCGGTGACGATTTCGACGCCCGCATGGGTGCTGAAGCTGTCCGTGAACTGCTGCACGCTATCGACCTGGAGCACGAGATTGGCCGTCTGCGTGAAGAGATTCCGCAAACCAACTCCGAAACCAAGATCAAGAAGCTGTCCAAGCGTCTGAAGTTGATGGAAGCCTTCCAGGGTTCCGGCAACCTGCCAGAGTGGATGGTGCTGACCGTTCTGCCGGTTCTGCCGCCAGATCTGCGTCCACTGGTTCCGCTGGATGGCGGTCGTTTCGCGACTTCCGACCTCAACGATCTGTATCGTCGAGTGATCAACCGTAACAACCGTTTGAAGCGCCTGCTGGATCTGTCCGCTCCGGACATCATCGTGCGCAACGAAAAGCGTATGTTGCAGGAAGCTGTCGACGCACTGCTCGACAACGGTCGTCGTGGCCGCGCTATCACTGGTTCGAACAAGCGTCCTCTGAAATCCCTGGCTGACATGATCAAGGGTAAGCAGGGTCGTTTCCGTCAGAACTTGCTCGGTAAGCGTGTTGACTACTCCGGTCGTTCGGTAATTACCGTAGGCCCGACCCTGCGTCTGCACCAGTGCGGTCTGCCGAAGAAAATGGCTCTCGAGCTGTTCAAACCGTTCATTTTCGGCAAGCTGGAAATGCGTGGTCTGGCGACCACCATCAAAGCGGCCAAGAAAATGGTCGAGCGCGAGCTGCCGGAAGTTTGGGACGTTCTCGCTGAAGTGATTCGCGAACACCCGGTTCTTCTCAACCGTGCACCGACCCTTCACCGTCTGGGTATCCAGGCTTTTGAACCGGTACTGATCGAAGGTAAGGCTATCCAGCTGCACCCTCTGGTCTGTGCTGCGTACAACGCCGACTTCGACGGCGACCAAATGGCCGTGCACGTACCGCTGACGCTGGAAGCCCAGCTCGAAGCGCGTGCGTTGATGATGTCGACCAACAACATTCTGTCGCCAGCCAACGGTGAGCCAATCATCGTTCCGTCGCAGGACGTTGTATTGGGTCTGTACTACATGACTCGTGAAGCGATCAACGCCAAGGGCGAAGGTCGTGTGTTCGCGGATCTGCAGGAAGTTGACCGTGTGTTCCGTGCCGGCGAAGCCGCACTGCACGCCAAGATCAAGGTTCGTATCAACGAAACCGTGAACGATCGTGACGGCAACAGCGTGAACAACACCCGTATCGTCGACACCACTGTCGGCCGTGCGCTGCTGTTCCAGGTTGTGCCAAAAGGTCTGTCGTTCGACGTCGTCAACCTGCCGATGAAGAAAAAGGCGATCTCCAAGCTGATCAACCAGTGCTACCGCGTGGTTGGTCTGAAAGAGACCGTGATCTTCGCTGACCAGTTGATGTACACCGGTTTTGCCTACT
This sequence comes from Pseudomonas kribbensis, assembly GCF_003352185.1. GTDB lineage: Bacteria > Pseudomonadota > Gammaproteobacteria > Pseudomonadales > Pseudomonadaceae > Aquipseudomonas > Aquipseudomonas kribbensis. Next base: position 5,652,685 of record NZ_CP029608.1, on the reverse strand, counting down.
CGACCATTTCCGGCGTTTCCATCGGTGTTAACGACTTCGTTATCCCGGATGAAAAAGCCCGCATCATCGGTGCTGCCACCGACGAAGTGAAAGAGATCGAGAGCCAGTACGCGTCGGGCCTGGTAACCCAGGGCGAGAAGTACAACAAAGTGATCGACCTTTGGTCGAAAGCGAACGACGAAGTCTCCAAGGCGATGATGGCCAACCTCTCGAAAGAGAAAGTCATCGACCGTCACGGCGACGAAGTCGAGCAGGAATCGTTCAACTCGATGTACATGATGGCCGACTCGGGTGCGCGGGGTTCCGCAGCACAGATTCGTCAGCTGGCCGGTATGCGTGGTCTGATGGCCAAGCCGGACGGTTCCATCATCGAAACGCCAATTACCGCGAACTTCCGTGAAGGTCTGAGCGTACTCCAGTACTTCATCTCGACTCACGGTGCTCGTAAGGGTCTGGCGGATACCGCGTTGAAAACCGCGAACTCCGGTTACCTGACTCGTCGTCTGGTAGACGTGGCGCAGGATCTGGTCGTGACCGAGATCGATTGCGGCACCGAGCACGGCCTGGTAATGACTCCGCACATTGAAGGCGGTGACGTTGTAGAGCCGCTGGGTGAGCGCGTATTGGGTCGTGTCATTGCCCGTGACGTATTCAAGCCGGGTACCGAGGACGTCATCGTTCCTGCCGGCACTCTGGTAGACGAGAAGTGGGTCGAGTTCATCGAGCTGAACAGCATCGACGAAGTGATCGTGCGTTCGCCGATCAGCTGCGAAACCCGCTACGGCATCTGCGCCAAGTGCTACGGCCGTGACCTGGCTCGTGGTCACCAGGTGAACATCGGTGAGTCGGTCGGCGTAATCGCTGCCCAGTCCATCGGTGAGCCGGGTACCCAGCTGACGATGCGTACGTTCCACATCGGTGGTGCGGCAAGCCGTACTTCTGCAGCCGACAGCGTTCAGGTGAAGAACGGCGGTACCGTCCGTCTGCACAACCTGAAGCACGTTGAGCGTGTGGACGGCAACCTGGTTGCCGTGTCCCGTTCCGGTGAGCTGGCGATTGCTGACGACTTCGGTCGTGAGCGCGAGCGTTACAAGCTGCCGTACGGTGCTGTGATTTCGGTTAAAGAAGGTGACAAGGTCGACGCTGGCGCCATCGTGGCCAAGTGGGATCCGCACACTCACCCGATCGTTACCGAAATGAAAGGTACCGTGACCTACGTGGGCATGGAAGAAGGCATCACGATCAAGCGTCAGACTGACGAATTGACCGGTATGACCAACATTGAAGTACTTGATCCGAAAGATCGTCCAGCTGCCGGCAAGGACATTCGTCCTGCTGTGAAGATGGTCGATGACAACGGCAAGGATCTGTTGCTGCCAGGCACTGACGTTATCGCTCAGTACTTCCTGCCAGCCAACGCCCTGGTCGGTGTTGCGGACGGTGCGAAGATTGCGATCGGTGATGTTATCGCTCGTATCCCGCAGGAAACTTCGAAGACCCGTGACATCACCGGTGGTCTGCCGCGTGTTGCCGACCTGTTCGAAGCCCGTCGTCCGAAAGAAGCGTCGATTCTGGCTGAAGTCAGCGGCACCATCGCGTTCGGTAAAGAGACCAAGGGCAAGCGCCGTCTGGTCATCACCCCGAACGACGGTAGCGATCCGTACGAAGAGCTGATTCCGAAGTGGCGTCACCTGAACGTGTTCGAAGGCGAACAGGTAAACCGCGGCGAAGTTATCTCCGACGGTCCGAGCGATCCGCACGACATCCTGCGTCTGCTGGGTGTGAGCGCGCTGGCCAAGTACATCGTTAACGAGATCCAGGACGTTTACCGTCTGCAGGGCGTGAAGATCAACGACAAGCACATCGAGACCATCCTGCGTCAGATGCTGCGTAAAGTTGAGATCTCCGAGTCCGGCGACTCCAGCTTCATCAAGGGCGACCAGATGGAACTGACTCACGTCCTGGTAGAGAACGAGCGTCTGAACGCGGAAGACAAGTTTGTCTCCAAGTTCACCCGCGTTCTGCTGGGTATCACCAAGGCGTCGTTGTCGACCGAATCGTTCATCTCGGCGGCTTCCTTCCAGGAAACCACCCGCGTACTGACCGAAGCGGCCGTAACCGGCAAGCGCGATTACCTGCGCGGCCTGAAAGAAAACGTGGTTGTGGGTCGTCTGATCCCGGCCGGTACCGGTCTGGCTTATCACAGCGAGCGCAAGCGTCGCCGTGATGCAGACAAGCCGTTGCGCGTAAGCGCCAGTGAAGTGGAAGCTGCACTGACCGAAGCGCTGAACTCGAGCGGTAACTGAGTTCTGCGATAAATGAGCTGAGGCCCTGATCTAACCGTTCATCGAATCGAGACAATTTGTCGAGGTTCGACGAGCGGGGAGGTCGGGGCCTTGCCTTGACTGGGGACAAGATCCTCTTTAGACTCTTGATCCCCTAAATTTGGCGGGAATCCGTTCCTGCCATTTTGCTTTTCTTGCAAGACAATAGCGTCGCAAGACAACAGTGGAGCTAGTAGATGGCAACTATCAACCAGCTGGTACGTCAGCCGCGTAAGCGTATCGTCGAGAAATCCGACGTGCCTGCGCTGCAGAACTGCCCGCAACGTCGTGGCGTGTGCACCCGTGTGTACACCACTACGCCGAAAAAACCTAACTCGGCACTGCGTAAAGTATGCCGTGTGCGTCTGACCAACGGTTTCGAGGTTTCCTCGTACATCGGTGGTGAAGGCCACAACCTGCAAGAGCACAGCGTGGTACTGATCCGCGGCGGTCGTGTAAAAGACTTGCCAGGTGTTCGTTACCACACCGTTCGCGGCTCCTTGGATACTTCCGGCGTTAAAGGCCGTAACCAGGGTCGTTCGAAGTACGGTACCAAGCGTCCGAAGTAATCGGCCGTTTTGCAGATTTTCATTTTATTGAGTCGATAAGAGTAAGGTCGGGCGCGAATCCTCAAGGATCTGTCCCGAACTAACCTGAAGACCGTTTGAGGGCTTATCAATGCCAAGACGTCGCGTAGCAGCAAAGCGTGAGATTCTGGACGATCCGAAATACGGAAGCCAAATCCTCGCCAAATTCATGAACCACGTTATGGAAAGCGGCAAGAAAGCCGTTGCCGAGCGTATCGTTTATGGTGCCCTGGAAACCGTTGCGGCTCGCAAGACCGGCACCGATCCCCTGGAACTCTTCGAAAAAGCACTCGACGCCATCGCTCCGCTGGTCGAAGTGAAGTCGCGCCGCGTTGGTGGTGCTACTTACCAGGTTCCGGTCGAAGTTCGTCCGTCCCGTCGTAACGCTCTGGCAATGCGCTGGTTGGTAGACTTCGCCCGCAAGCGTGGCGAGAAGTCTATGGCTCTGCGCTTGGCTGGCGAGCTGCTGGATGCTGCTGAAGGTAAAGGTGCTGCTGTTAAGAAGCGTGAAGACGTGCACCGTATGGCCGAAGCTAACAAAGCTTTCTCGCACTACCGCTTCTAATTTTAGCTTCACTAATTTTGCGAGGGCTTTATGGCTCGTACTACTCCGATTAGTCGCTACCGTAACATCGGTATCGTCGCTCACGTGGATGCTGGTAAAACCACCACCACCGAGCGCGTCCTTTTTTACACTGGCAAAAGTCACAAAATGGGCGAGGTGCATGACGGCGCCGCGACCACAGACTGGATGGTTCAGGAGCAGGAGCGTGGTATTACCATTACTTCTGCTGCCATTACCGCCTTCTGGAAAGGTTCCGAGAAGCAGTACCCGCACGAGCATCGCTTCAACGTAATCGATACCCCGGGCCACGTAGACTTCACTATTGAAGTAGAACGTTCCCTGCGCGTACTCGACGGCGCTGTCGTTGTGTTCTGCGGTACTTCGGGTGTTGAGCCTCAGTCGGAAACCGTATGGCGTCAAGCCAACAAATACGGCGTTCCACGTCTTGTTTACGTAAACAAGATGGACCGTGCTGGTGCCAACTTCCTGCGCGTGATCGGTCAGATCAAACAGCGTCTGGGTCACACTCCGGTGCCGATCCAGCTGGCTATCGGTTCGGAAGACAACTTCCAGGGCCAGATCGACCTGATCAACATGCAAGCTGTTTACTGGAACGACTCTGACAAGGGTATGGTTCCTGTTCGCAAGGAAATCCCTGCGGACATGCTCGAGCTGGCCACTGAATGGCGCAGCAACATGGTTGAAGCTGCGGCTGAAGCCAGTGAAGAGCTGATGAACAAGTACCTGGAAGGTGAAGAGCTGTCGATCGCCGAGATCAAGGCTGCTCTGCGTCAGCGTACTATCGCTGGCGAAATCGTTCTGGCTGTTTGCGGTTCGTCCTTCAAGAACAAGGGTGTTCCCCTGGTTCTCGACGCCGTTATCGACTTCCTGCCTGCTCCGACCGACATTCCTGCTATCAAGGGTTCCAACCCTGATAACGAGGAAGAAGAGATGGAGCGTCATGCAAGTGACGACGAGCCGTTCGCGGCTTTGGCGTTCAAGATCGCTACCGACCCATTCGTGGGTACTCTGACCTTCGTCCGCGTTTACTCGGGCGTGTTGAACTCCGGCGACGGCGTGATCAACTCGGTCAAAGGCAAGAAAGAGCGCGTGGGTCGTATGGTGCAAATGCACGCAAACGCCCGTGAAGAGATCAAGGAAGTACGCGCTGGCGACATCGCGGCCCTGATCGGCATGAAGGACGTCACCACTGGTGAAACCCTCTGCAACGCTGACAAGCCAATCATCCTGGTTCGCATGGACTTCCCGGAGCCGGTTATTTCGGTTGCCGTAGAGCCTAAGACCAAGGATGACCAGGAAAAAATGGGTATCGCTCTGGGCAAGCTGGCTCAGGAAGACCCGTCTTTCCGCGTTAAAACTGATGAAGAGACTGGTCAAACGATCATCTCCGGCATGGGCGAGCTGCACCTGGACATCCTGGTTGACCGGATGCGCCGTGAGTTCAACGTCGAAGCCAACATCGGCAAGCCTCAAGTTTCGTACCGTGAGCGCATCACGAAGAACTGCGAAATCGAAGGCAAGTTCGTTCGTCAGTCCGGTGGTCGTGGCCAGTTCGGTCACTGCTGGATTCGCTTTGCTCCTGCTGACGAAGGTCAGGAGGGTCTGCAATTCCTGAACGAAGTAGTAGGTGGTGTGGTTCCTAAGGAATACATCCCGGCTATCCAGAAGGGTATCGAAGAGCAGATGAAGAACGGCGTTGTTGCCGGCTATCCGCTGATCGGCCTGAAGGCTACCGTGTTCGATGGTTCTTACCACGACGTCGACTCCAACGAGATGGCGTTTAAAGTGGCTGCCTCCATGGCGACCAAGCAACTGGCCCAGAAGGGCGGTGGTGAGTTGCTCGAGCCGATCATGGCGGTAGAGGTTGTTACGCCTGAAGACTATATGGGTGACGTGATGGGCGACCTTAACCGTCGTCGCGGCATGATCCAGGGTATGGAAGACACAGTGTCCGGCAAGGTTATCCGTGCCGAAGTTCCACTGGGTGAGATGTTCGGTTATGCGACCGACGTTCGTTCCATGTCTCAGGGTCGCGCAAGCTACTCTATGGAATTCAAAAAATACGATACGGCTCCGTCGCACATCGTCGAATCCGTTACCAAAAAACAAGGCTGATTCAGCCCCTTTAGGCTAGGAGTTAATTGTCGTGGCTAAAGAAAAATTTGATCGTTCCCTACCGCACGTAAACGTTGGCACCATCGGCCACGTTGACCACGGTAAAACCACTCTGACCGCTGCTCTGACTCGCGTCTGCTCCGAAGTTTTCGGTTCGGCCGTAGTTGAATTCGACAAGATCGACAGCGCTCCAGAAGAAAAAGCTCGCGGTATCACCATCAACACCGCGCACGTTGAGTACAACTCGAACATTCGTCACTACGCTCACGTTGACTGCCCAGGTCACGCTGACTACGTGAAGAACATGATCACCGGTGCTGCCCAGATGGACGGCGCGATCCTGGTTTGCTCGGCTGCCGATGGTCCGATGCCACAAACTCGTGAGCACATCCTGCTGTCCCGTCAGGTAGGCGTTCCGTACATCGTGGTTTTCCTGAACAAGGCTGACCTGGTAGACGACGCAGAGCTGCTGGAACTGGTTGAGATGGAAGTTCGCGACCTGCTGTCCACCTACGACTTCCCAGGCGACGACACTCCGATCATCATCGGTTCGGCTCGTATGGCGCTGGAAGGCAAAGACGACAACGAAATGGGCACTACCGCTGTCAAGAAGCTGGTGGAAACTCTGGACAGCTACATCCCAGAGCCAGAGCGTGCTATCGACAAGCCATTCCTGATGCCAATCGAAGACGTGTTCTCGATCTCGGGTCGTGGCACCGTGGTAACTGGTCGTATCGAGCGTGGTATCGTCCGCGTTCAGGACGCCCTGGAAATCGTTGGTCTGCGTGACACCACCACCACCACCTGCACCGGTGTTGAGATGTTCCGCAAGCTGCTGGACGAAGGTCGTGCTGGCGAGAACTGCGGCGTTCTGCTGCGTGGTACCAAGCGTGACGACGTTGAGCGTGGTCAGGTTCTGGTTAAGCCAGGTTCGGTTAAGCCGCACACCAAGTTCACCGCAGAAGTTTACGTTCTGAGCAAGGAAGAAGGCGGTCGTCACACTCCGTTCTTCAAAGGCTACCGTCCACAGTTCTACTTCCGTACTACTGACGTGACTGGTAACTGCGAGCTGCCAGAAGGCGTTGAAATGGTAATGCCAGGTGACAACATTCAGATGACTGTTACCCTGATCAAAACCATCGCGATGGAAGATGGTCTGCGTTTCGCTATCCGTGAAGGCGGTCGTACCGTCGGCGCTGGCGTCGTAGCCAAAATCATCGAGTAATCTCTTCTTTGAGATAGCTTCGATGAGTTGAAAAAGCCCCCGCTTAGCGGGGGCTTTTTTATTGGGTTGACACCTATCTGGGGCGTCTATAGAATTGCGCCTCCTTTTAACGGGCGTATTGCGCCCGGTGGGAATAGCAGCCGGAGTCTGAAATCCAATGCAAAATCAGCAAATCCGTATCAGGTTGAAGGCTTTTGACCATCGCCTGATCGACCAATCAACCCAGGAAATCGTGGAAACCGCGAAACGTACTGGTGCTCAAGTGCGTGGTCCAATTCCACTGCCTACCCGTAAAGAGCGGTTCACCGTTCTGGTTTCCCCGCACGTCAACAAAGACGCGCGTGACCAGTACGAAATCCGCACTCATAAGCGCGTTCTGGACATCGTCCAGCCAACGGATAAAACCGTTGATGCTCTTATGAAGCTTGATCTTGCGGCCGGTGTGGAAGTGCAGATCAGCCTCGGCTAAGACTCGGTCTTGGTCGTGTAACGCTCTGAAATGGGCGGCCATAGCGGGTGAAAGCCCCGTACACTCATGAGGTTTACAACATGACTATTGGTGTAGTCGGTCGTAAAGCGGGTATGACCCGTATTTTCACCGAAGAAGGTGTCTCCATTCCGGTCACGGTCATTGAGATCGAGCCGAATCGCGTCACCCAGTTCAAAACTGAAGAAACCGATGGCTATCGTGCAGTGCAAGTCACTGTCGGCGAGCGTCGTGCTTCCCGTGTTACAGCTGCTCAGGCTGGCCACTTCGCCAAGGCGAACGTAGCCGCTGGTCGTACCGTAATGGAATTCCGCCTTGAAGAAGGCGAGTACCAGGCCGGCGATCTGATCAACGCTGAAATCTTCGCTGCTGGTCAACTGGTTGATGTAACCGGTCAGTCCAAAGGTAAAGGCTTCCAGGGTACGATCAAGCGTTGGAATTTCCGCGGGCAAGATAACACCCACGGTAACTCCGTATCCCACCGCGTCCCAGGCTCTATCGGCCAGTGCCAGACTCCTGGTCGTGTATTCAAGGGCAAAAAAATGTCCGGTCATATGGGCGCTGAGCGCGTGACCGTGCAGTCCCTGGAAGTAGTGCGCGTGGACGCTGAACGCAATCTGTTGTTGGTCAAGGGTGCTGTTCCTGGCGCTACTGGCGGCAACCTGGTTGTACGTCCAGCAGCCAAGGCTCGCGGTTAAGGGGAAGCTGACATGCAATTAAATGTAAATGACGCTCAAGCGATCGAAGTTTCCGAACTGACATTTGGCGGCGAGTTCAACGAGACGCTGGTTCACCAAGCAGTCGTGGCCTACATGGCTGGCGGCCGTCAAGGTAGCAAGCAGCAAAAGACCCGTTCCGACGTTCGTGGTGGCGGTAAGCGCCCATGGCGTCAGAAAGGTACTGGCCGTGCTCGTGCCGGTACTATCCGCAGCCCAATCTGGCGCGGCGGCGGCACCACTTTCGCAGCTCGTCCACAGGATCACTCCCAGAAGCTGAACAAGAAGATGTACCGCGCAGCAATGCGTTCCATCCTTGCTGAGCTGGTGCGTACTGATCGTCTGGTCGTGGTTCAGGATTTCGCAGTTGAAACTCCGAAAACCAAAGACCTGCTGGGCAAACTGAACAACATGAGCCTGACCGACGTTCTGATCGTGTCTGACGCTGTTGATCAGAACCTGTACCTGGCTGCTCGCAACCTGCCACACGTAGATGTACGTGACGTGCAAGGTTCCGATCCAGTTAGTCTGATCGCATACGACAAGGTGTTGATCACCGTGTCGGCCGTGAAGAAATTCGAGGAGCTGCTGGGATGAACCAGGAACGCGTATTTAAAGTTCTGCTTGGCCCGCACGTTTCCGAGAAGGCTACGGTTCTGGCAGACAAGAAAGGCCAGTTCGTTTTCAAGGTTGCTACCGATGCAACCAAGCTGGAAATCAAGAAGGCCGTCGAAAGCCTGTTCAGCGTGAAAGTTGAGCGTGTTACTACCCTGAACGTTCTGGGTAAGAGCAAGCGCACCGCTCGCGGTCTGGGCAAGCGTAATGACTGGAAGAAGGCAGTTATCTCCCTTCAGCCAGGCCAAGATCTCGATTTCAGCAGCAGTGCTGAGTAAGGAAGGGGTGCATCATGGCAATCGTTAAATGCAAACCGACTTCCCCTGGCCGCCGTTTTGTGGTCAAGGTGGTCAACCAGGAGCTGCATAAAGGCGCTCCTCACGCACCGCTGCTCGAGAAAAAATCGAAGTCTGGTGGTCGTAACAACAATGGCCGCATTACCACTCGTCACATCGGTGGTGGTCATAAGCAGCATTACCGTATGGTCGATTTTCGTCGCAACGACAAAGATGGCATCGTCGCCACTGTCGAGCGTATCGAATACGATCCAAACCGTACTGCTCACATCGCACTGCTGTGCTACGCAGACGGCGAACGCCGCTACATCATCGCCCCTAAAGGCGTGAGTGCTGGCGACCAGCTGATCGCAGGCGCTCTGGCTCCAATCAAGCCAGGCAACGCTCTGCAACTGCGCAACATTCCAGTCGGTTCTACCGTACACGGCATCGAACTGAAGCCAGGTAAAGGTGCACAGATCGCTCGTTCCGCTGGTGCTTCGGCTCAGCTGATCGCTCGTGAAGGTGTCTACGTTACCCTGCGTCTGCGTTCCGGTGAAATGCGTAAAGTGCTGGCTGAGTGCCGTGCGACCCTGGGCGAAGTCTCGAACTCCGAGCACAGCCTGCGTTCGCTGGGTAAAGCTGGTGCCAAGCGCTGGCGTGGCGTTCGCCCAACCGTTCGTGGTGTTGCCATGAACCCGGTTGACCACCCACATGGTGGTGGTGAAGGTCGTACCTCTGGTGGTCGTCATCCGGTATCGCCATGGGGCTTCCCGACTAAGGGCGCGAAGACTCGTGGTAATAAGCGTACCGACAAAATGATCGTCCGTCGTCGCAAGTAAATAGAGGGATACGACAGTGCCACGTTCTCTGAAAAAAGGTCCTTTTATTGATCTTCACCTACTGAAGAAGATCGAAGTGGCGGCGGAAAAGAACGATCGCAAACCAATTAAGACTTGGTCGCGCCGTTCGATGATCCTGCCACAAATGGTCGGTCTGACCATCGCAGTACACAACGGTCGTCAGCACGTCCCAGTTCTCGTTAACGAAGACATGGTCGGCCACAAACTGGGCGAGTTCGCCGGTACCCGCAACTATCGCGGGCACGTGGCAGACAAGAAAGCCAAGCGTTAAGGGGTAAGGAAATGGAAGTAGCCGCTAAGTTGTCGGGCGCTCGAATCTCCGCCCAGAAAGCCCGCTTGGTCGCCGACCAGATCCGCGGGAAGAAGGTGGGCGAAGCGCTCAACCTGTTGGCTTTCAGCAGTAAGAAAGCCGCCGAGATCATGAAAAAAGTGCTGGAGTCGGCCGTAGCCAACGCCGAGCATAACGAAGGCGCAGACGTTGATGACCTGAAGGTCAGCACCGTTTTCGTCAACGAAGGGCGTTCGCTGAAGCGCATCATGCCACGTGCCAAAGGCCGTGCTGATCGCATCGTCAAGCGGTCTTGCCATATCACTGTCAAGGTTGCTGACAAGTAACGGAGTCGAAGAGATGGGTCAGAAAGTACATCCCATTGGCATTCGCCTGGGAATCGTCAAGGAGCACACCTCCGTCTGGTACGCAGACGGTCGGACTTATGCGGACTATTTGCTCGCAGATCTGAAGGTGCGTGAGTATCTCCAAGACAAACTAAAAAGCGCGTCCGTAAGCCGTATCGATATCCATCGTCCGGCTCAAACTGCACGCATCACCATCCACACCGCTCGTCCAGGTATCGTTATCGGGAAGAAAGGTGAAGATGTTGAAAAACTGCGTCAGGACCTGACCAAGCAAATGGGTGTGCCTGTGCACATCAATATCGAAGAGATCCGCAAGCCGGAACTCGACGGTATGCTGGTTGCCCAGAGCGTAGCTCAGCAGCTGGAGCGTCGTGTGATGTTCCGTCGCGCCATGAAGCGCGCCGTACAGAACGCCATGCGCATTGGTGCCAAAGGCATCAAAATCCAAGTGAGCGGTCGTCTCGGCGGTGCTGAAATCGCACGTACTGAATGGTATCGCGAAGGTCGTGTGCCACTGCACACCCTGCGTGCCGATATCGACTATGCCACCTACGAAGCTCACACCACCTACGGTGTGATCGGTGTAAAGGTTTGGATCTTCAAAGGCGAAGTAATTGGTGGTCGCCAAGAAGAACTGAAACCACAAGCACCAGCGCCTCGTAAAAAAGCTGCTAAGTAAGGGGTACGCCAAATGTTGCAACCAAAGCGTACGAAGTTCCGCAAGCAGATGACCGGCCACAACCGTGGTCTGGCACTGCGCGGTAGCAAAGTCAGCTTCGGCGAGTTCGCGCTGAAGTCTGTTGCTCGTGGTCGTCTCACCGCTCGTCAGATCGAGTCAGCGCGTCGTGCTCTGACCCGTCACGTAAAACGTGGTGGCAAGATCTGGATCCGTGTATTCCCGGACAAGCCGATCTCCAAGAAGCCTCTCGAGGTTCGTATGGGTAAAGGTAAGGGTAACGTGGAATACTGGGTTGCCCAGATTCAGCCAGGCAAAGTCCTGTATGAAATCGAGGGTGTTTCTGAAGAGCTGGCGCGTGAGGCTTTCGCCCTGGCTGCTGCAAAGCTGCCGCTCGCCACCTCCTTTGTTAAACGGACGGTGATGTGATGAAAGCGAATGAACTTCGTGAAAAATCCGCACAGCAGCTGAACGAGCAACTGCTCGGCTTGCTGCGCGACCAGTTCAATCTGCGCATGCAGAAAGCAACTGGCCAGTTGGGGCAGTCTCATCTGCTCTCGCAAGTTAAGCGTGACATCGCTCGCGTGAAGACTGTGCTCAACCAGCAGGCAGGTAAGTGATCATGGCTGAAGCCGAAAAAACTGTCCGTACGCTGACTGGCCGTGTTGTCAGCGACAAGATGGACAAAACCATCACCGTTCTGATCGAGCGTCGCGTTAAGCACCCGATCTACGGTAAATACGTTAAGCGTTCGACTAAGCTGCACGCGCACGACGAAACCAATCAGTGCCACATCGGCGACAAAGTCACTATTCGTGAAACTCGTCCGATGGCCAAGACCAAGTCTTGGGCGCTGGTTGATGTTCTCGAACGCGCTGTGGAAGTCTAAGGGCTAGGGGTCGGAGAAATTATATGATTCAGACTCAATCCATGCTCGATGTGGCCGATAACAGCGGCGCTCGCCGCGTTATGTGCATCAAGGTGCTGGGTGGCTCCCATCGTCGTTACGCTGGTATCGGTGACATCATCAAAGTTACCGTGAAGGAAGCAATTCCTCGCGGTAAAGTGAAAAAAGGCCAGGTGATGACTGCTGTTGTAGTCCGCACTCGTCACGGCGTGCGTCGTGCTGATGGCTCCATTATCCGCTTTGATGGCAACGCTGCTGTTCTTCTGAACAACAAGCAAGAGCCGATCGGCACCCGTATCTTTGGGCCAGTGACCCGTGAACTTCGTACTGAGAAGTTCATGAAGATCGTCTCGCTCGCCCCAGAAGTGCTGTAAGGAGATCCGACATGCAAAAGATTCGTCGTGACGACGAGATCATCGTGATCGCCGGCAAAGACAAAGGTAAGCGCGGTAAGGTGCTGAAGGTTCTTGCTGACAACCGTCTGGTTGTTGGTGGTCTGAACCTGGTCAAGCGTCATACCAAGCCTAACCCGATGTCGGGCGTACAGGGCGGTATCGTCGAGAAAGAAGCGCCACTGCACGCTTCCAACGTCGCCATCTTCAACGGCGAAACCAACAAGGCTGACCGCGTTGGTTTCAAAGTAGAAGACGGTAAGAAAATTCGTGTCTTCAAGTCGACCCAAAAAGCGGTTGATGCTTGAACACTGCTAGGTAGAAGACCATGGCACGACTAAAAGAGATTTACCGGAAGGAAATCGCACCGAAACTTAAGGAAGAACTTAAGCTTTCGAACGTGATGGAAGTTCCGCGCGTTACCAAAATCACCCTGAACATGGGTCTGGGCGAAGCGATCGGCGACAAAAAAGTCATCGAGCACGCTGTTGCTGACCTGGAAAAGATCACCGGCCAGAAAGTCGTTGTGACCTACGCTCGCAAATCCATCGCTGGCTTTAAAGTCCGTGAAGGTTGGCCGATCGGCGTCAAAGTGACCCTGCGCCGTGAGCGTATGTACGAATTCCTGGATCGTCTGCTGTCGATCTCCCTGCCTCGGGTTCGCGACTTCCGCGGCCTGAATGCCAAGTCCTTCGATGGTCGTGGCAACTACAGCATGGGCGTGAAAGAGCAGATCATTTTCCCGGAAATCGACTACGACAAGATCGATGCTCTCCGCGGTCTGGACATTACCCTGACCACCACTGCCAAGAACGATGACGAAGGCCGCGCTCTGCTGCGTGCTTTCAAATTCCCGTTCCGCAACTGATTGGAGTAGGAAAATGGCCAAGAAGAGCATGAAAAACCGTGAGCTGAAGCGTCAGCTCACCGTTGCCAAGTACGCCACCAAGCGTGCAGCGCTGAAAGCTATCATCGTTGATCTGAACGCAAGTCCAGAAGCGCGTTGGGAAGCTACCGTAGCTCTGCAGAAGCAGCCACGTGACGCAAGCGCTTCGCGCATGCGTAACCGCTGCCGCCTGACTGGTCGTCCGCACGGCGTTTACCGCAAGTTCGGCCTGGGCCGTAACAAGCTGCGTGAAGCTGCAATGCGTGGTGACGTTCCAGGTCTGGTTAAAGCCAGCTGGTAATTGCTGTCAAAGTCTCGATGGTCGGGGTCGCAAGAACCTGACCATCGGTGGCCTTGAACATGAATCAAGCCCCTTTTGGGGCTTGATTCATTTCTGGGGTGTGTCTAGAATGACCGGCTCGCCTGAGCCCGTGTTTTTCTGCCCGGAATTTCTCGGCGACAAGTAGTAGCCGCAAGGCTAATTTTTCTGTATTAGGAGCGTCTAGCCCATGAGTATGCAGGACCCGTTAGCGGACATGCTAACTCGAATCCGTAATGCCCAGATGGCTGAAAAGTCCGTCGTAAGCATGCCTTCTTCCACGTTGAAGGTGGCTGTAGCTAAAGTCCTGAAGGACGAAGGTTACATCGCGGGTTATCAGATCAGCAGCGAAACCAAACCACTGCTGTCTATCGAGCTGAAATATTTCGAAGGCCGTCCGGTTATCGAAGAAGTCAAGCGCGTTAGCCGTCCAGGCCTGCGTCAGTACAAGTCCGTCGAAGAACTGCCAAAAGTACGTGGCGGTCTCGGCGTGTCTATCGTCTCCACCAACAAAGGTGTGATGACTGATCGTGCTGCGCGCGCTGCCGGTGTCGGCGGCGAAGTTCTTTGCACTGTGTTCTAAGGGGGGATAAGCATGTCTCGCGTCGCTAAGAACCCCGTTAAGCTGCCAGCCGGTGTCGAAGTAAAATTCGCAGGCCAACAGCTTTCGGTGAAGGGTGCCAAGGGTACTCTTGAACTGAACGTCCATTCGTCCGTTGAGATCGTTGAAGAAGCCGGTGAGCTGCGTTTTGCTGCTCGCAATGGCGATCAGCAGACTCGCGCAATGGCCGGTACCACTCGTGCGTTGGTAAACAACATGGTCCAGGGCGTAAGCCAAGGCTTCGAGCGCAAGCTCCAGCTGGTCGGTGTTGGTTACAAAGCGCAAGCAAAAGGTCAGGTGCTGAACCTGGCTCTTGGCTTCTCGCACCCAGTGGATTACGAACTGCCGGAAGGCATCACCGCTGAGACTCCTAGCCAGACCGATATCCTGATCAAGGGCATCGACAAGCAGCTGGTAGGTCAAGTGGCCGCCGAGATCCGCGACTTCCGTCCACCAGAGCCGTACAAAGGCAAAGGTGTGCGCTACGCGGACGAAGTCGTCCGTCGTAAAGAAGCCAAGAAGAAGTAGGGCATAGCAAATGACCGACAAAAAAGTTACTCGACTGCGTCGCGCTCGCAAAGCACGCCTGAAAATGCACGAACTCGAAGTCGTGCGTCTCTGCGTGTTCCGCTCTTCGCAGCACATCTACGCCCAGGTCATTTCGGCCGACGGCAACAAAGTCCTGGCAAGCGCCTCGACTTTGGATAAAGAACTGCGTGATGGCGCCACTGGCAACATCGACGCGGCCACTAAGGTTGGCCAGCTGGTCGCTACGCGTGCTAAGGCCGCTGGCGTCTCGCAGGTGGCTTTCGACCGCTCTGGCTTCAAGTACCACGGCCGCGTAAAAGCGCTGGCTGATGCTGCTCGTGAAGCTGGGCTGGAGTTCTAAGTTATGTCAAATAACGACCAAAAGCGCGACGAAGGCTACATTGAGAAGCTGGTTCAAGTTAACCGCGTAGCCAAAACCGTTAAAGGCGGCCGTATCTTCACTTTCACCGCGTTGACCGTGGTTGGTGATGGTAAGGGCCGTGTTGGCTTCGGCCGTGGCAAGTCGCGTGAAGTGCCTGCTGCGATCCAGAAGGCAATGGAAGCTGCTCGCCGCAACATGATCCAGGTTGATCTGAACGGCACTACCCTGCAGTACGCAATGAAGTCCGCTCACGGCGCTTCGAAGGTGTACATGCAGCCTGCTTCTGAAGGTACCGGTATCATCGCTGGCGGCGCTATGCGTGCTGTCCTCGAAGTTGCTGGCGTTCAGAACGTTCTGGCCAAGTGCTACGGCTCGACTAACCCTGTAAACGTGGTTCACGCCACTTTCAAGGGTCTGAAGGCTATGCAGTCTCCTGAGTCCATCGCAGCCAAGCGTGGCCTGCGTGTTGAGGAGATCAAGTAATCATGGCTACCGTTAAAGTTACGCTGATCAAAAGCATGACCGGCCGCATCCCTAACCACAAACTGTGCGTTAAGGGTCTGGGTCTGCGTCGCATCGGTCACACTGTAGAAGTCCAGGATACTCCCGAGAATCGCGGGATGATCAACAAGGCTTACTACATGCTGCGTGTCGAGGGTTAATCGATGAAACTCAATGATCTGAGTCCAGCGCCGGGTTCCCGTCGCGAAAAGCATCGTCCGGGCCGTGGTATCGGTAGTGGTTTGGGTAAGACTGGTGGCCGTGGTCACAAAGGTCAGACTTCCCGCTCCGGTGGCACCATTGCTCCAGGCTTTGAAGGCGGTCAACAACCGCTGCATCGTCGCCTGCCGAAGTTCGGTTTCGTTTCCCTGAAGGCCATGGACCGCGCAGAAGTGCGTCTGTCCGAGCTGGCTAAAGTGGAAGGCGACATCGTCACCGTGCAGTCCCTGAAAGATGCCAACGTGATCAACGTCAACGTGCAGCGTGTGAAAATCATGCTGTCCGGTGAAGTGACTCGCGCTGTCACTATCGGCAAGGGAATCGGCGCCACCAAAGGTGCGCGTGCGGCTATCGAAGCAGCTGGCGGCAAGTTCGAGGAATAAATGGCTAAGCAAGGTGCTCTCTCTGCGCTCGGCAAAGGCGGTATGTCTGAACTCTGGGCTCGTCTGCGTTTTCTGTTCCTGGCGATTATCGTCTACCGAATAGGCGCACACATCCCGGTTCCAGGTATCAACCCGGACCGACTCGCGGACCTGTTTCGACAGAATGAGGGGACCATTCTTAGCTTGTTCAACATGTTTTCCGGCGGCGCGCTGGAGCGGATGAGCATCTTTGCACTGGGGATCATGCCGTACATTTCGGCATCGATCATCATGCAACTGATGACCGCCGTCAGCCCGCAGCTGGAGCAGTTGAAGAAGGAAGGTGAAGCTGGCCGTCGCAAGATCAGCCAGTACACCCGCTACGGCACCGTCGTCCTGGCTCTCGTTCAGGCCATTGGCATGTCCATTGGCCTGGCAGGGCAGGGCGTTGCGTTCACTGGTGACTTTGGCTTCCATTTCGTCGCGGTATCCACGTTTGTGGCTGGTGCGATGTTCATGATGTGGCTGGGTGAGCAGATTACTGAGCGTGGTGTAGGCAACGGTATCTCGATGTTGATTTTTTCGGGAATCGTCGCCGGTCTTCCGAGAGCAATCGGGCAGTCTTTCGAGTCTGCGCGTCAGGGGGATATCAACATCTTCGCCCTGGTTGCCATCGGTTTGCTGGCAGTAGCGATTATCGGTTTCGTGGTGTTCATTGAGCGTGGTCAGCGTCGTATCGCTGTTCACTACGCCAAGCGTCAGCAAGGCCGCAAGGTTTTCGCTGCGCAGACTAGCCACTTGCCGCTGAAGGTGAACATGGCCGGCGTTATTCCGGCTATTTTCGCGAGCAGCATTTTGCTGTTCCCGGCTTCGTTGGGTGCCTGGTTCGGTCAGTCTGAAGGTATGGGCTGGTTGCAGGACATCTCGCAGTCGATCGCTCCTGGTCAGCCGTTGAATATTCTGCTGTTTAGTGCAGGGATTATTTTCTTCTGCTTCTTCTATACGGCGTTGATGTTCAATCCGAAAGACGTAGCGGAAAACCTGAAGAAGTCCGGTGCCTTTATTCCGGGCATCCGTCCAGGTGAGCAGTCTGCGCGCTACATTGATGGCGTTCTGACTCGCTTGACCATGTTCGGTGCTCTTTACATGACGGCCGTGTGCCTGTTGCCCCAGTTCCTGGTGGTTGCAGCAAACGTTCCGTTCTACCTTGGCGGGACCTCGTTGCTGATCGTGGTCGTGGTTGTGATGGACTTCATGTCCCAAGTACAATCGCACCTCGTTTCGCACCAGTACGAATCCCTGATGAAGAAAGCCAACCTGAAGGGTTACGGCAGCGGCATGTTGCGCTGAGTACCCATAAGGTTCGAGGAGTTGGTGATGAAAGTTCGTGCATCGGTGAAAAAGCTGTGCCGTAACTGCAAGATTATTCGCCGCGAAGGTGTTGTTCGAGTAATTTGCAGCGCGGAACCGCGTCACAAACAGCGCCAAGGCTGAGTGTGATTGTGCTTCAAGCCCGGCAGCTAGTGCGCTGCCGGGTTGATTATTTGTTATTACAGCGATATTATCTCGCGCCCTATTTCTTGGCTTCCGGGGCGTAGGTAGCTGTCAATTGGAGTCCCACTGAATGGCCCGTATTGCAGGCGTTAACATTCCAGATAACAAGCATACTGTTATCTCGCTGACCTACATCTATGGTGTTGGTCGCACTACTGCGCAGAAAATCTGTGCAGTGACTGGGGTAAACCCAGCAGCAAAGATCAAGGATCTGAGCGACGAGCAAATTGAACAGCTGCGTGGCGAAGTGGCGAAGTTCACCACTGAAGGTGACCTGCGTCGCGAAATCAACATGAAAATCAAGCGCTTGATGGACCTCGGTTGCTATCGCGGTCTGCGTCATCGTCGTGGTCTGCCAGTACGCGGTCAGCGTACCAAGACCAACGCGCGTACCCGTAAAGGTCCGCGTAAGCCGATCCGCAAGTAATCGCCCCAGCGAATCGACAGGAATTTAATCATGGCAAAACCTGCTGCTCGTCCTCGTAAAAAAGTTAAAAAGACAGTGGTTGATGGCATCGCCCACATCCATGCCTCTTTTAACAACACCATCGTGACCATTACCGACCGTCAAGGTAACGCTCTTTCCTGGGCTACCTCCGGTGGTTCGGGTTTCCGCGGTTCCCGCAAGTCCACCCCGTTCGCTGCTCAAGTAGCTGCTGAGCGTGCTGGTCAAGCTGCGCTGGAATACGGCCTGAAAAACCTCGACGTAAACGTCAAGGGCCCAGGTCCAGGTCGTGAATCCGCAGTCCGCGCTTTGAACGGCTGTGGCTACAAGATCGCCAGCATCACCGACGTGACGCCAATCCCGCACAACGGGTGCCGTCCGCCGAAGAAGCGCCGCGTGTAATCCAGGAGATTGTAAAGAATGGCTCGTTACATTGGTCCAAAATGCAAACTCGCTCGTCGCGAAGGCACCGATCTCTTCCTGAAGAGCGGCGTGCGCGCGATCGAATCGAAGTGCAACATTGAAGCAGCACCTGGTATCCACGGCCAACGCCGCGGTCGCCAGTCCGACTACGGCACCCAACTGCGTGAAAAGCAGAAGGTCCGTCGTATCTACGGCGTTCTCGAGCGTCAGTTCAGCGGCTACTACAAAGAAGCTGCTGGCAAGAAAGGTGCAACCGGTGAAAACCTGCTGCAACTGCTCGAATGCCGTCTGGACAACGTCGTATACCGTATGGGCTTTGGTTCGACTCGCGCCGAATCCCGTCAGCTGGTATCGCACAAGTCGATCAGCGTTAACGGTCAGACCGTAAACGTTCCTTCGTACCAGGTTCGTGCTGGTGACGTGGTCGCTGTTCGCGAGAAAGCAAAAAATCAACTTCGCATTGTCCAAGCTCTCGATCTGTGTGCTCAACGTGGCCGCGTAGAGTGGGTAGAAGTAGACACTGAGAAGAAGTCGGGCGTTTTCAAGAACGTTCCTGCTCGCAGTGATCTGTCCGCCGACATCAACGAAAGCCTGATTGTCGAGCTCTACTCCAAGTAAGGGCTAGAAAATAGGTGCATCCATGCAGATTTCGGTAAATGAGTTCCTGACACCCCGCCATATTGATGTGCAGGTTGTCAGTCCAACCCGCGCCAAGATCACTCTCGAGCCTCTCGAGCGTGGTTTCGGCCACACCCTGGGCAACGCGCTGCGCCGCATCCTGTTGTCCTCAATGCCCGGCTGCGCAGTAGTCGAGGCCGAGATTGACGGTGTGCTCCACGAGTACAGCGCCATCGAAGGTGTACAGGAAGACGTAATTGAAATCCTGTTGAACCTTAAAGGTCTGGCTATCAAGCTGCACGGCCGTGACGAAGTTACGCTGACCTTGTCGAAGAAGGGTTCGGGGGTGGTTACCGCTGCCGATATTCAGCTGGATCATGATGTCGAGATCGTTAATCCCGATCACGTAATCGCTAACCTGGCGTCTAACGGCGCCCTGAACATGAAGCTCACCGTAGCTCGTGGTCGTGGTTATGAACCAGCAGACTCGCGTCAGAGCGATGAAGACGAAAGCCGCAGCATCGGTCGCTTGCAGCTTGACTCTTCGTTCAGCCCGGTTCGCCGTATCGCATACGTGGTGGAAAACGCCCGTGTCGAGCAGCGTACCAACCTGGACAAGCTGGTTATTGATCTGGAAACCAACGGTACTCTGGATCCTGAAGAGGCTATCCGTCGTGCTGCAACCATCCTGCAACAGCAGTTGGCTGCGTTCGTCGACCTCAAAGGTGACAGTGAGCCAGTGGTTGTCGAGCAGGAAGACGAGATCGATCCGATCCTGCTTCGCCCGGTTGACGATCTGGAACTGACTGTACGTTCGGCTAACTGCCTTAAGGCGGAAAACATCTACTACATCGGTGACCTGATTCAGCGCACCGAAGTAGAGCTGTTGAAGACTCCGAACCTGGGCAAGAAATCCTTGACTGAAATCAAGGACGTTCTGGCCTCCCGCGGTCTGTCCCTCGGCATGCGCCTCGACAACTGGCCGCCTGCAAGTCTTAAGAAGGACGACAAGGCGACTGCCTGATCGTCGTAATCACCGAACGTAGTGTTTGGTAAGGAATGAACCATGCGTCATCGTAAAAGTGGTCGCCACCTGAGCCGCACCAGCTCGCACCGCAAGGCCATGTTCCAAAACATGGCTGTGTCGCTGTTCGAGCACGAGCTGATCAAAACTACTCTGCCAAAAGCCAAAGAACTGCGCCGCGTTGCCGAGCCGCTGATCACTCTGGCCAAGACAGACAGCGTTGCTAACCGTCGTCTGGCTTTCGACCGTACTCGTTCGAAAGCTATCGTTGGTAAGCTCTTCAACGACCTGGGCAAGCGTTACGCTACCCGTGAGGGTGGCTACCTGCGCATCCTCAAGTGCGGTTTCCGCGCTGGCGACAACGCGCCTATGGCGTACGTCGAACTGGTTGATCGTGCTGTCGGCGGTGAAGCTGTATCCGCTGAGTAAGACGTCAGTCTGAAACAAAGAACCGGGCCTAGTGCCCGGTTTTTTGTGCCTGTAAGAAATGCACCGTTCGTACAAGCTTCTACCCTGTTTGGGTCTGCACTATGTGCTGGGTTTTATTGTTAGTTATTTTCTATTGATGACCATGAGTTAATGAATTTGTGGCTGTCATATTGATGATCGATACTCCCCAACAAGCCGATTAGCCGGCAGTTCAAGACTGACAGAGGAAGAAGATCGCATGAGCCAGAACAAGACGCTTACGACTGCCAGCGGTGCACCAGTCGCCGATAACCAGAACTCTCGCTCCGCCGGGCCGCGCGGACCGTTGCTGCTCGATGACTTTCATTTGATCGAGAAGCTTGCTCACTTCAACCGCGAAAACATTCCTGAGCGCCGTGTGCATGCCAAGGGTTCGGGCGCCTACGGTACCTTCACCGTCACTCGCGATATCACGCAATACACGAGCGCCAAGCTGTTTTCCGCTGTGGGTAAGCAGACGCCGACTTTCCTGCGGTTCTCCACGGTGGGCGGTGAGCGTGGCTCGGCTGACACCGAGCGCGATCCTCGTGGTTTCGCTCTGAAGTTCTACACCGAAGAAGGCAACTGGGACATCGTTGGCAACAACACGCCCGTGTTCTTCATTCGTGATCCGCTGAAGTTTCCTGACTTTATCCACACCCAGAAACGCTTGCCGCAGAGCAACCTGAAAAGTGCACAGATGATGTGGGACTTCTGGTCGCACTCGCCCGAGGCGCTGCATCAGGTCACCATTCTGTTCTCTGATCGCGGTATCCCGGATGGCTACCGCCATATGCACGGCTTCGGTAGCCACACTTACAGCTTGATCAGTGCACAAGGCGAGCGTCACTGGGTGAAGTGGCACTACAAGACCAAGCAAGGGATCAAGAACCTCGCGCCGGCAGATGCGGCACGCCTGGCGGGCACTGATCCGGATTACGCGCAGCGCGACTTGTTCGAGGCCATCGAGCGTGGTGACTTCCCGAAATGGAGCGTGTGCATCCAGGTCATGACCGAGGCCCAGGCCGCGGCGCATTACGAGAACCCGTTTGACGTGACCAAGACCTGGTCGCAGAAGGAGTTCCCGCTGATCGAAGTCGGTGAGCTGGAGTTGAATCGCAATCCGCTGAATTACTTTGCTGAAGTCGAGCAAGCCGCGTTCGGCCCAAGCAACATGGTGCCAGGCGTCGGCCTTTCGCCGGATCGCATGCTGCAAGGTCGCGTGTTCGCTTATGCCGATGCGCATCGCTACCGTGTAGGCACCAATCACCAGCAACTGCCGGTGAACGCCCCGCGCAGCCCGGTTAACACTTACCAGCGTGACGGTTCGATGGCTTTTGGCAGCAACGGTGGCGCGGCCCCGAACTACGAGCCGAACAGCTACGTGGAGTCGCCGAAACAAGCGCCGCACTACGCCGAACCGGCACTGGCCCTGAGCGGTGCGGCTGATCGCTACGATCACCGCGAAGACACCGACTACTACAGCCACGCGGGTGCGCTGTTCCGTTTGATGAGCGACGAGCAGAAAGCCTTGTTGGTCAACAATATCGCCGGTGCGATGGCCGGTGTTTCGAGTGATGTGGTGGACCGCCAGTTGCAGCATTTCTACAAGGCTGACCCGGCGTACGGAGAAGCAATCGCAAAGCTGCTCAACGTACAGCTTAACGAAGTCTAAACGAGAAGCAGAACCGCCCTCATTAGGGCGGTTTTTGCGTTATTTAACCTGCTTTTCTCAGAATATCTTCGCTTTTATTGCGCGAAGTAAGTGACCTTGCGGTCATGTTGGTTCAAACTACAGACTTTCAAGAAGGGAGATGTAGGGCGATGCAAGGCCACCCAGACGTTATCGATTACCTCAACACGTTGCTGACCGGCGAACTGGCCGCGCGTGACCAATATTTCGTTCACTCGCGGATGTATGAGGACTGGGGATTCACCAAGCTCTACGAACGAATCAACCACGAGATGGAAGAAGAAGCCGGTCACGCCGATGCGCTGATGCGCCGGATTCTGATGCTCGAAGGTACCCCGCGCATGCGTCCGGATGACCTGGACGTCGGCACTACGGTGGAGACCATGCTCGAAGCGGATCTGCGCCTGGAGTACAAGGTGCGTGCCGCACTGTGCAAAGGCATCGAGCTGTGCGAGAAGCACGGCGACTACGTAAGCCGCGATATCCTCAAGCTTCAGCTGCATGACACTGAAGAAGATCACACCTACTGGCTCGAAAAGCAGTTGGGCCTGATCAAGCTGATCGGTATCCAGAACTACCTGCAATCCCACACATCCTGATTGCAACTGATACAAAAAAGCCCCTGTCACTGAGGAAGTGACAGGGGCTTTTTCATGCCCGGTGATCAGGCTCGATCGCGGATCAGCAGTGGTTTGAGGTAATGGCCGGTGTGAGATTGCTTCATCTCGGCGACTTCCTCAGGAGTACCGGTAGCGATGATCTGCCCCCCTTTCGAGCCACCCTCAGGGCCGAGATCCACCAGCCAGTCGGCGGTCTTGATCACGTCGAGGTTGTGTTCGATCACGACCACGGTGTTGCCGTGGTCGCGCAGGCGATGCAGTACATCGAGCAGTTGCTGGATATCCGCGAAGTGCAGGCCGGTGGTCGGCTCGTCGAGGATGTACAGGGTCTTGCCGGTGTCACGCTTGGATAGCTCGCGGGACAGTTTGACCCGCTGCGCCTCACCACCGGACAGCGTGGTCGCCGACTGTCCGAGCTTGATGTACGACAGGCCCACATCCATCAGCGTTTGCAGCTTGCGCGCCAGCGCCGGCACCGCGTCAAAGAACTCCCGCGCTTCCTCGATCGTCATTTCGAGGGTTTCGTGGATGCTCTTGCCCTTGTATTTGATTTCCAGGGTTTCGCGGTTGTAGCGCTTGCTCTTGCACACATCGCACGGCACGTAGATATCTGGCAGGAAGTGCATTTCCACCTTGATCAGACCGTCGCCCTGGCAAGCCTCGCAACGACCGCCCTTGACGTTGAACGAGAAACGCCCCGGGCCATAACCACGGGAGCGGGATTCCGGCACGCCGGCAAACAGTTCGCGGATCGGCGTGAACAGCCCGGTGTAGGTCGCCGGGTTGGAGCGCGGTGTACGGCCAATCGGGCTCTGGTCGATATCGACGACCTTGTCCAGGTGCTCCAGGCCCTTGATGCTGTCGTGGGCTGCCGCTTCCAGTGTGGTCGCGCCGTTGAGGGCCGTGGCGCTCAACGGGAACAGCGTGTTGTTGATCAGCGTCGATTTGCCCGAGCCGGAAACGCCGGTCACGCAAGTCAGCAAGCCGATCGGGATCTCCAGATCGACATTGCGCAGGTTGTTGCCCCGCGCGCCCTTGAGCGACAGCACCTGCTTCTTGTTGCGCGGCGTGCGTTTGGCCGGCACTTCGATCTTGACCCGCCCCGACAGGTATTTGCCTGTGAGCGAGTCCGGGTGCGCCATGACTTCATCCGGCGTGCCTTCGGCGACGATCTGCCCGCCATGAACCCCGGCGCCCGGGCCGATATCCACTACGTAGTCGGCCAGACGGATCGCGTCTTCGTCGTGCTCGACCACGATCACCGTGTTGCCGATATCGCGCAGGTGCTTGAGGGTGCCGAGCAGACGGTCGTTGTCACGCTGGTGCAGGCCGATGGACGGCTCATCGAGGATGTACAGAACCCCGACCAGTCCGGCGCCGATCTGGCTGGCCAGACGAATCCGCTGGGCCTCGCCGCCGGACAGGGTATCGGCGCTGCGATCCAGCGACAGGTAATCCAGCCCCACGTTGACCAGGAACTGCAGGCGCTCGCGGATTTCCTTGAGAATCTTGTCGGCAATTTCACCACGACGGCCGGTCATCTTCAGCTCGCCGAAGTAGTCGCAGGCATCACCGATCGGCAGGTTGGTCACCGCCGGCAGGGTTTTCTCGCCAACCCACACATGTCGCGCTTCGCGACGCAGGCGGGTGCCGCGGCAATCCGGGCAGGACTGTGTGCTGAGAAACTTCGCCAGTTCTTCGCGCACGCTCGCCGACTCGGTTTCGCGATAGCGGCGCTCGAGGTTCGGCACGATGCCTTCGAACGGATGCGAACGCTTGACGATGTCGCCGCGGTCGTTGAGATACTTGAAATCGACATTCTGCGAACCGCTGCCATGCAGAATGTATTTCTGCTGATCGGCCGGCAGTTCGTTGAACGGCTGCTCGAGGCTGAAGCCGTAATGCGCGGCCAGTGAACCGAGCATCTGGAAGTAATAGACGTTGCGCCGGTCCCAGCCGCGGATCGCGCCTTCGGCCAGCGTCAACTCACCGTTGACCAGACGCTTGATGTCGAAAAACTGTTTCACGCCCAGACCGTCACAGGTCGGGCAGGCGCCGGCCGGGTTGTTGAAGGAAAACAGCTTGGGTTCCAGCTCGCTGATCGCATGGCCGCAGATCGGGCAGGCGAAGCGCGCGGAGAAGATCATCTCTTCGCCCGGCTCGTCATCCATCGGTGCTACGAGGGCGATACCGTCCGCCAGTTTCAGTGCGGTCTCGAAGGATTCGGCCAGACGCTGCTGCAAATCGGCGCGAACCTTGAAGCGGTCGACCACGACTTCAATGGTGTGCTTTTTCTGCTTATCCAGCTTTGGCAGCTCGTCCAGCTCGCAGAGCCGGCCGTTGACCCGGGCCCGGACGAAGCCCTGAGCCCGCAGCTCTTCGAACACCGACAGATGCTCGCCCTTGCGCTCGCGGATCACCGGCGCCAGCAGCATCAGCTTGCTGCCTTCCGGCTGGGCCAGCACCAGGTCAACCATCTGGCTGACGGTCTGCGCTTCCAGCGGGATATCGTGATCCGGGCAGCGCGGTGTGCCGACGCGCGCATAGAGCAGGCGCAGGTAGTCGTAGATCTCGGTGATGGTGCCGACCGTGGATCGCGGGTTGTGCGAGGTCGACTTCTGTTCGATGGAGATCGCCGGCGACAGGCCTTCGATGGTGTCGACGTCGGGTTTTTCCATCATCGACAGGAACTGCCGGGCATAGGCCGACAGGGATTCGACATAGCGGCGCTGACCTTCGGCATAGAGCGTGTCGAAGGCCAGGGACGACTTGCCGGATCCGGACAGGCCGGTGATGACGATCAGCTTGTCCCGTGGCAGGGTCAGGTCGATGTTCTTCAGGTTGTGGGTACGGGCCCCACGTATCAGGATCTTGTCCAAAGTGGCCTCGCTCGGCGGGCGTCGAAAACACAGGAGTATACGGCCAAATACTGGATGGATGCACACTATCGAATGAAGGGTTTTCCACCTTGCATGAAGAGAGTTTCATCTATACGCGTCATAGCGTCGCGATATACCCCGTCTTTCGATGGGACTGGTAGAATCGCCGCCGGTTCACACGAGGTTTTTCCATGCACGATCCCCACAGCGAACGCATGAGTGGCAGCGAGACCCGCGCGGCGAGCGGTCTGGCCCTGGTGTTCGCCTTCCGTATGCTTGGCATGTTCATGGTGCTGCCGGTACTGGCGACCTATGGCATGGATCTGGCGGGAGCGACCCCGGCCCTCATCGGGCTGGCGATTGGCGCTTACGGCCTGACCCAGGCGATTTTCCAGATTCCGTTCGGGATCATTTCCGACCATATCGGCCGTCGCCCGGTGATTTACCTGGGGCTGATCGTCTTTGCCCTCGGCAGCGTCCTGGCGGCCCAGGCCGACTCGATCTGGGGCGTGATTGCCGGCCGGATCCTGCAGGGTGCCGGGGCAATTTCCGCAGCGGTCATGGCACTGCTTTCCGACCTGACCCGCGAACAGCACCGCACCAAAGCGATGGCGATGATCGGCATGACCATCGGCCTGTCGTTCGCGGTGGCCATGGTGGTCGGTCCGCTGCTGACTCGCGCATTTGGTCTTTCCGGCCTGTTCCTGGCCACCGGCGGCATGGCACTGGTGGGGATCGTGATCGTGCTGTTCATGGTGCCGAAGTCCACCGGGCCGCTGAGTCATCGTGAGTCTGGCGTGGCGCGTCAGGCGTTGATGCCGACGCTCAAGCACCCGGACCTGCTGCGTCTGGATCTGGGCATTTTTGTGTTACATGCGATGTTGATGTCGAGCTTCGTCGCGCTGCCCCTGGCCCTGGTCGAAAAAGCCGGGCTGCCCAAGGAACAGCACTGGTGGGTCTACCTTACTGCCTTGCTGATCTCTTTCTTCGCCATGATCCCGTTCATCATCTACGGCGAGAAGAAACGCAAAATGAAACGAGTTTTGCTCGGCGCCGTCATGACGCTGATGCTCACTGAGCTATTCTTCTGGCAGTTCGGTGACAGCCTGCGCGCTCTGGTGATCGGGACGGTGGTGTTCTTTACCGCGTTCAATCTGCTGGAAGCCTCGCTGCCGTCGCTGATCAGCAAGGTTTCACCGGCAGGTGGCAAGGGCACGGCCATGGGCGTGTACTCCACCAGCCAGTTCCTCGGTTCGGCACTCGGCGGGATACTCGGCGGCTGGATGTTCCAGCATGGCGGTCTGTCGGTTGTGTTCCTCGGATGTGCCGGGCTGGCTGCCATCTGGCTGGCCTTTGCTGTTACCATGCGCGAACCTCCCTACGTGACGAGCCTGCGCTTGCCGTTGTCGCCCGAGGCGATCCGCGAAGCGGGTCTGGTCGAGCGCCTCAGGGCCCTCGTGGGGGTAACAGATGCAGTGATAGTCGCCGATGAAGCGGCTGTTTACATCAAACTGGATAAAGAATTAGTGGATCGCGACACCCTCGAACGCCTGGTGAACAACCCGGCCGGGGCTGCTTGCGAAGCCTAGGAGAACGTTATGGCCCGTGGGGTTAACAAAGTCATATTGGTCGGCACTTGCGGCCAGGATCCCGAAGTTCGCTACTTGCCTAACGGTAACGCCGTGACCAACCTGAGTCTGGCAACCAGCGAACAGTGGACCGACAAGCAGACCGGTCAGAAGGTCGAGAAGACCGAGTGGCACCGCGTATCGATGTTCGGCAAGGTAGCCGAAATCGCCGGCGAATACCTGCGCAAGGGTTCGCAGGTGTACATCGAAGGCAAGCTGCAGACCCGCGAGTGGGAAAAAGACGGTATCAAGCGTTACACCACCGAAATCGTGGTCGACATGCAAGGCACCATGCAACTGCTGGGCGGCCGTCCACAACAGGGCGACCAACAAGGCGGTGGCAACAACTATCAGCAGCAGGCGCCGCGCCAGCAGGCTCCGCGTCCGCAGCAGTCGGCTCCTCAGCAGCGTCCGGCCCCGGCTCCACAGCAGGCAGCGCCGCAACCGGCTCCGGATTTCGACAGCTTCGATGACGACATCCCGTTCTGATTCGCAGCTGTACCCGCTTTAAATAAAAAGGCCCGTCGCTGAACACGACGGGCCTTTTTCATGGGCGCATGTTTTTCAGTCAAGAATCAGATGCGGCAGGAACCGGCTCGAATCCTTGGTGATCAGACTGTTGTCCTCCCGCACGCCAATCCCCGCCGCCTGATCGCCGATCACCCAGGAACCGATCAGCGTGTAGCTGTCATCGAACCTTGGCAGCGGCGCAAATTCCTGCAGGATGAAGGGCGCATCCGTGTAGGGGCCATCCTCTTTGACGATCAGACCGTCGGCAGTTTGCAGCTCGATGTTGGCACCTTCCCGGGAGAAGTACGGCTTGCGTACCCATCCTTTCGGCACTGCGCTGGCCGGATTCGGATCGAGATGAGCGGCCAGCAGATTCGGATGGCCCTTGTGCAATTCCCAGAGCAGGGGCAGGGCGCCTTTATTGGAGAGAATGGCTTTCCATGCCGGTTCGAAAAACTGCGTATCGCAATCGGCAATGGCTGCGCCGAACGGCTCGTGGAAGATGAACTCCCAGGCGTGCAGCTTGAACAGGTGCGGGATCCAGCGATCTTCGAGATCGACGAAACGTCCTTCGGTTGTCAGGCCGATGTCTTCGATATCGATGTGCTGCGATTCGATGCCGACCTTTTCCGCGACCAGTCGCAGGTAGTCCGTGGTGCCTTTGTCCTCGACCGAGCCTTTCATCGAGGCGAAGTAGAACGGGCGCTTGAGCTTCAGCGCGGCAAAGGCCTCATGCAGGCGGGTGTCGATGCTGTTGAACTGGTCGGCATGGCGCGGCAGCATCCCGCGCTCGATGCATTGCTCAAGCCAGCCCCACTGGAATGCCGAGGCTTCATAAAGGCTGGTGGGCGTGTCGTAGTTGAGCTCCAGCAGTTTCGCCGGGCCGTTACCGCTGTAGGAGAAGTCCATGCGTCCGTACAGATGCGGATGACCTTCCAGCCAGGACGTTCGGATCATGTCGTAGTACGAAGCAGGGATGCTCAGGCGATCAAGCAGTTCTTCACTGCGCACGACCCGGTCCACCAGATCCATGCACATCTCGTGCAGTTCGGTGGTCGGATCCTCGAGATCGTTTTCGATCTGCGCGAGCGTGAACTGGTAGTACGCGCGCTCGTCCCAGTAGGGCTCGTCGTCGATGGTGTGAAACAGAAAACCGAGGCTTTCGGCCGTCTGTTTCCAGTCGTGGCGCTCGGCGCAATGGATCTTCTTCATCAGCTGCTCGAACTGCCCCAGCCGCCCCAACCGCTGCGTGCGCTGGACTGGCTGCCGAAACCGCCACGGGAAGTGGAAGACGCAACGTTGACCGATTTACTACGGGAGCTGGTGTAGTCCGAATTGCTGCGAGTGGTGCTCGGAGCCGATTCGATCCGCCGGTTCAGCGTCGAAGTGTCGTACGTCTGGCGCGTATCGCGGTCGCGATACACCGTCCGCGAGTTGTTGCTCATGGCGTTACCGATCAGCCAACCGGTCAGCCAGCCGTTGCTCGATCCGCCACCACTTGAGACGTGGGTCGTGTTCTGGGTGGTCTGCACTGGCTCGGCATTGCCTTCCGGCATCTGCGCATTGGCAATTGCATCAAGGTTCTGTGCCGGCTCGGAGTTTTGCGGCACCTTGAAACCACCGAGCTTCGGCACAAAGCGGCCGTCGGAATTTTTCTGACACCAGCCGGCGGCAAAGTCTGCGTCGCACTTGGTTTTGTCGTCATAGGCCGGGGCGATGCGCCGGTGTTCGGCCAGGGCCGCGACGTAGGCATTCGAGCAGGCATCGGCAGCCACTTCGGCGTCGACGCACTGTTCCACGCTCTGGAAGGTGCGCTGTTGTTCCTGGGCGGCTGCTTCACCGGAAATCGCCAGGGCCACCGAAGCGGCGAGGGACAGTTGAACGTACTTGCTTCGTTTCATCTCGGGCTTCCTGCCGATCAGTAGGACGGGGTCATGCACGCGGCGTTGAGCATGCCGACGCTGATCGCCACCGCTGCCACGTAGATGCCGGCGGCAACCTCACCGTTGGCGATGCGCTGGGACGTGCCTTTGAGCACCAGTCCGGTGGCCAGGAATGCCAGCAGTTGCACCGCAGCAGCGATCACAGCCCAGAGGACGAAATCGAGAACGTTGATCGAGTGGGCGATGATGTTGCTCGCCGGAATCGCGAAACCGATGATCGCACCCGACAGAGCGATGGCGGCTGCGTTGTTGCCGCCGCGAATCAGTTCGAATTCCTTGTGCGGCGTGATGCGCGTGTAGACGAACTGAAACAGCATGAACAGCAGCACGGCGCCGATCAGATAGGCGGCGAAACCGACCAGCGCGGCCTTGTTCAGGGAAACGGACAGCACTTCCAGCATGGGGAACTTCCTTTTAAATGGTGCTCAGATCGGTGGTGTACAACGAGATGCCCAGCGATGTGCTGAGGCTGACGGTGCCTTCTTCGTCCTGTTCGACGGAGAACAGCAGCAATTCGCGACGGTCGGTCAGGCCGGTTTCCCGGGCATACAGCATCGAATGGTGTTCGATGGTGTAGGACTCGTCGGGATTGACCACTTGCTCGGTGAGCGGGACCAGTTCGGTCTGGCCGCGTTCGGTGCCCCATTCCCGGGTGAAGGACACGCCGTCATGGGTGTAGGCCGGCAGGCCGATCAGGCTGTTCGGGCCCGCCAGGCGCTGCAGTTCGGCGTCACTGTTGACCGTGACATAGCTGACGTAATTGAACAGCGTCACCGATTCGATCTGATCGTCGCCGGTGACGTGGACCTGCAGCCAGAAATCTTCGTTGTCCAGGTAGTAGCGATACAGCTTGTTCGACTGGCCGAGGTCGATCCAGCCGGCGCTCCAGATGGCCTGGGCATCGGGGACCCGTACCGAGGTGCTGCCGTCGAGCAACAGGGCGAGGGTCGTATCGAAACGGATCCCCTTGCCCTGCGCCAGGCCCAACGGGCCGCTGGCCGCCTCGCGTGCAGGTGCAGGGGCCGAGCCGGTGCCGAGCAAATTCTTTAACCATCCCATGGGTACATTCCTTGAAGCGGGTGGAGGTGTTCGTTGGCAAAACGCCGCTAGTGTACCGGCCTCGTGACAAACGAGCAGGCAAAAAAGAAGGGCACCCGGTGCCCTTCTTTTCGCCGGCTGCCCTTACTGGGCCGACTTCTGCTTCAGGCGCTCGAGGATCGCGTTGGCGCTGCCCTCGTTCGGCGTGATGCCGGCGTCGCGCAGTTTGCGCTCCAGATCGTTGCCGGTCGTGGCATCGGCCAGTTCGTCCTGAGCGTTCAGCTCGGCGGCGCGCTGCTTTTGCTTTTCTTGCAGACGGTTCAGGGTGCCGACTGCGGTTTCCAGCTTGCCGTTGGCGCCGCCGCTGGCGATGGATGCGCTGACCTGGGCTTTCTGCACGCTTTCACGGGCCTTGGCCATGTCCACTTGCTGACGCAGGCTTTTGATCCGCGCTTCGGCCTTGTTGATGTCCTTGCGCATGTTGTCGGCGTAGGTGCCGAACTCGTCGCTCTGGGCTTTCTCGGTGCTCAGGTCGTTGGTCAGGGTCGAAATCGCTTCGGCCACTTCCATCGCCAGATCTTCACGGCCGGCGTTCAGGGCCGAAACAGCCTTGGCTTCCAGATCCTTGATCTTGGCGTCGTACTCGCTCACGCGGTCGGCGGACAGCTTGTGCTTGGCCATGATGGTGACCAGTTCGCGACGGGCGTTGGACAGGGCGCTGTCGGCGTCACGGATTTCCTGGTCGAGGATGCGCAGGGCCTGTTGGTCGACGATCGCTTCGCCGACTTCATTGGCGCCGCCGCGCAGTGCGGTGAACAACTTGCTCCAGATGGACTGAGTCATTGGATTTTCCCTGTTGATTACTTGAAGAAGTGTTCGAAGGCTTCGCTGGCGCGCTGCACGTTGTCGACCAGGGTTTTCACCTCGGTGACCACGTTGGTCAGGCTCGAATCCGCACTCAGCGCGCCGAACATGTTGTAGACGGTCTGGCCGTTGGGCATGGTCTCGATGCCGATCGACGACAGCGGGAACATTTCCCGGCTGCGCAGCACCGCGTCGTTGAAGGTGCGCACGTCGGTAATCGAATCGATGTCCACCAGCACGGTATCGACGATGATCTGCTGACCCGCGATGGCAATGTGAATCGGCAGGCCGCCGAATTCGTTCATTTCCAGCTTGAGGCTGGGTTCGGCGCTCTGGATCAGGGACAGCGTGATCTCGTGGGAAGCCACCTCGTCCAGTGCCTTGAAAGCGTTGTAGAGGCTATCGATGTTCCAGTTGTTGCCTGCGCTCATGTAATTCTCCGACATGAAAGAGCCAGCCAGAATCGGTTGGCGTAGCTGTTGCTCCATTTGCTTGAGCAAGCTTCGGTTTTCGGGAAGCACCCAAGTTTCGTGTTTCACATAACCGGCGGCAGCCAGGCCCGCGCGCATCTGCTTCATATAGAAGCTCGACGGTTTTTTCGCGGACGTTGTCGAGCGCACTCCCTTCGGGCTCTCCGATTTTGTTGCAGGGGAGTTGCTTTTCATGGCGATGACTCCGTTATGAACATCTCACGCGTGAGCCACACTACAACCAATTCAAAGTGCCATCAATGGCTCACGCGTGAGATTTTTTCAGCGCGCGAAAAAAGGCCCGCTACGTGGCGGGCCTGTGTTTCTTGCGAAGGTTTGCGGACGAGGATTAATGGCGGGCGTTGAGGAATTCTTCTGCCGAAACCACGCTGGCGTAGGCAAAGCCCAGCGACGACATGAATGCTGCGTGAACGTGGGCCGCCGGCACGGTCAGGCCATTGAATTCCAGATCGCGGGTGGCGCAGGCATCGTGGATCACCGTGACGGTGTAGCCCAGGTCCGCCGCAGCCCGGACCACGCCATCGATGCACATGTGGCTCATGCTGCCGACCACCACCAGTGCCTTGATGTCTTGTTCATCGAGGACCGATTGCAGCTCGGTTTCGCGGAACGCGTTGACGAAATGCTTGAGCACCACCGGTTCATCGGCGCGGTTGAGCACTTTGGGGTGCAGCTTTGCGCCCTCGGAGCCGGGGGTGAAAAACGGCGCATCCGCCGAGGTGAATTCGTGACGGATATGGATCACCGGATCACCCGCTTCACGGAACGCGGCGATCAGTCGGGCGGCGTTGTCGGCGGCGGCGTCGACGCCTGCCAGCGGCCACTTGCCTTGGGGGAAGTAGTCGTTCTGGATATCGACTACGATGAGCGCTTGCCTGGCCATGGGTGTTTCCTCGAAGTGTTTGTTGGGAGTGGAATCAGTATCGGCGCCCGCTACGTCATCGAGGATTGGCCGCACCGACAATAGACAGGGGAAAACTGACAATGGGTGTTGAAAGGGCCGTTGCCGAGCTGGGCGTGCTGATTTATCCCGGCGCGCAACTGGCGGCGGTGCATGGCTTGACCGACCTGTTCGGCGTGGCCGACCGGATCGCCGTCGAGCATCAGGCCGCGCAATTGCCGCGACTGCGGGTGAGTCACTGGCAGGTCGAGAACGAGCAGGCACCGGTCAGGGTTTACGACAGTCATCCTGCTGCAGAAACGGGTTTGCTGGCGGTGCTGATCCCGCCGTCAATCGCCGGGTTCAGCGCAGAGCAGGCATCGCCGGGATTGCTGCAATGGCTGCGCGACCAGCATGGCCGTGGCGCGACGCTGGGTGGCGTCTGCGTGGGCTCGTGGTTGCTGGCCGAAAGCGGTCTGCTCAACGGTCGCAGCGCCACCACTCACTGGACCTCGGCCAAGGCCTTTGCCGAGCGCTACCCGGACATTAATCTCAAGGCGGATACACCGATTGTCGATGATGGTGATCTGATCACCACGGCCGGTCTGATGGCTTGGTCGGAACTGGGGTTGCGGCTGGTTGATCGTTTGTTGGGCCCAAGCATCGCCAGCGCCACCGCGCGGTTCCTGGTGATGGAACACAGCGACAGCGCCAGTGCCTGCGGCAGCAATTTCGCGCCGATCCTCAACCATGGCGACACGTCGATTCTCAAGGTCCAGCACTGGCTGCAAAGCACCGGCGCTACTGACGTTTCGCTGGCCTCGATGGCCGAACGCTCGGGTCTGGAAGAGCGCACATTCCTGCGTCGTTTCCGGGCGGCGACCGGCCTGAAACCCACCGAATACTGTCAGCACCTGCGGGTCGGCAAGGCCCGGGAAATGCTCGAGTTCAGCAACGGCACCATCGATCACATTGCGTGGACGGTGGGGTATCAGGATCCGGGAGCCTTTCGCGCCATCTTCAAGAAAATCACCGGGCTGGCGCCGAGTGACTACCGCAATCGGTTCGGCGTGACCCCACCGGCGGCGCTGACTAGATAACACCGCGCGGTCGTGCAAAATGCCGCGGCCGTGGCGGCCATCGTGCAGATTGAAACGGGCGCAACGCCAGTACGAAAAGGCTAATCGACTGATCCGCAAAGGTTTTGGCGTTGCCGTCGTTTGGCCTGATCTCTGCACTCTTTGACCTACATTCACCGAGCCGCTGGAAGGGGGACGCATGACCCCGACACCTCGCAACAGAATAGTGGTCGCCCATTCCGTACGCCCCGCCGCGCCGCAACACGAAGTGCAGACCAACAAGACGTTGGCCCGCTGGCTGGCGCAGATTCTCGGACTGAAATTCGGCGGCAGCTACGACGCGCAAAAGCATCGCGGTCGCGACCTGTATCTGCTGCCGACCCAAACCATCGTCGGCGCTGCCAAGGCCCATGAACTGGGCATCAAGGGCCCCGAGGATCTGTGGGGCGGTTTCGTCGAGCACGATTTCATCTGCACCAAAGCCATCAGCCATGGCTTGCGCAGCCATCAGGCCCATGCACCAGTAGGCTGGTCACCGCTGTTTTCCGAACGCACGCGCAATGTCGTGCTCGACGGGCTCAGTGTGTTTGATCTGAAAGATGCACGACCTGCCGCCGAACATCTGTTGTACAGCGGCCCGATCCGTCTCAAACCGATTCATGCGTGTGCTGGTCGCGGTCAAGAAGTGATCAAGAGCCTCGATGCCTTCGACGAAATTCTCGCGCGTCCCGATATTGCCGGACAGTTCAGCGAAGGCGTGGTGCTGGAACAGGACCTGAGCCAGGTGGTCACCCACAGCGTCGGCCAGTCGTTCATCGGCGACCGGGTGCTCAGTTACTGCGGTGATCAATACTTGACCGAGGATGCCCACGGCGAAGAGGTCTATGGCGGCTCGAACCTGCTGGTGGTGCAGGGCGGTTATGCACACTTGTTGAAACTGAAACTGCCGGACGACGTGCGGCTCGCCATTGAACAGGCGCAGGTGTTCGACCGGGCGGCGGACGAAGCCTATCCACGGTTCTACGCCTCACGGCGCAACTATGACATCGCTCAAGGCCTGGACAGCAACGGCCAACGGCGCAGCGGCGTGCTCGAACAATCCTGGCGAATGGGCGGCGCCAGCAGTGCCGAAGTGGCGGCGTTGCAGAGTTTCGTCAACGACCCGTCGATGCGCGCGATCCGCGTGTCGTCGGTGGAAACCTACATCGACCGGGCCCTGCCGGCGGATGCCATCGAGGTCTATCGCGGCCCGGCCGAGAACAGCGACTTTCTCCTCAAATACGTAACGGTCCAATCCTATGACGGCTAGAAGCGAAAGCATTCAGATCGACATTGATGACGAACAGATGAGCGGGACTTTCCTCAGTCCCAAATCGAAAGTCCCCGGCGTGTTGTTTGTGCACGGCTGGGGCGGCAGCCAGGAGCGGGATCTGGAACGGGCCAAAGGCATCGCCGGTCTGGGCTGTGTGTGCCTGACGTTTGACCTGCGCGGGCATACCGGCGGCACCGGCATTCCGTTGAGCCGGGTGACCCGAGAGGACAACCTGCGCGATCTGCTCGCAGCCTACGACCGGCTGCTCGCCCATCCGGCGCTGGACACCTCGGCCATCGCGGTGGTCGGCACCAGCTACGGCGGTTATCTCGCTTCGATCCTCACCTCATTGCGCCCGGTGCGCTGGCTGGCGCTGCGGGTGCCGGCGCTGTATCGCGACGAGCAATGGCACACGCCCAAGCGCGATCTGGACAAGGACGACCTGCGCGATTATCGCGGCACGCTGGTGCGTGCCGACAGCAACCGGGCGTTGCATGCCTGCTCGCAATTCACCGGGGACGTGCTGCTGGTGCAATCGGAAACCGATGACTATGTACCTCACGCGACGATCATGAGTTATCGCGCCGCATGCCAGCAGACTCACTCGCTGACCCACCGCATCATCGACGGTGCCGACCATGCCCTGAGCGATCCAACCTCGCAGCAGGCCTATACCTCGATCCTGGTCGACTGGATCACCGAGATGGTGGTGGGCGAACGGTTGAGCATCATTCAGTCGCGCTGATCACGGCTTGGGTTTCTTCTCGATCCGCAGCGCCTTGGCCTTGGCTTCCACCACCAGGTACATCACCACGGTGATCAAAAGCGGCAGCAGAAAATAGATCGCCCGATAGGCCAGTAACCCCGCGACCAGACTGCCGCGCGATGCTTCGTGTTGCAGCAGGGCGACGAACACCGCTTCAAGCACCCCGAGCCCGGCGGGAATGTGGGTGATGACGCCGGCAATCGCGCTGATCAGCAGCACGCCAAGCACCAGCGGATAGTCGAGCTTGCCCGGCAGCAAAGTGAAAATCACCGCCGCCATCAACGACCAGTTGAGCGCGCCGAGCAGCAGTTGCAGGACCGCCATGCGCAGCGAAGGCAAGTTGATTTCCACCCCGCGAATCGACCACTCGCGCCGCCGGGAAAACCGGCAGGCGAGCAGGTAACCGAGGCTGATCAACAGCAGCAACACGCCGATGCCCTGCAACGCATCGCTGCTGACTTTCCACCCCGGCGGCATGCTGACCAGTCCGCTGCTGTACACCGCGCCGGCGATGGTCATGTAGCCGAACCAGTTGGTCGCCAGGCTCAGGCCGAGGATCTTGGCGATGTTGCTTTTGCTCACCCCAAGTCGCGAATACAGCCGATAGCGCATGGCGATCCCGCCGACCCAGGCGCTCAGATTGAGGTTGAACGCGTAGCTGATGATGCCCACCGGCAGGATCTGTTTCCACGTCAGGTCCTGACGGATGTAAGTGCGGCCGATCAGGTCGAAACTGGCGTACACCAGAAAGCTCAACAGCGTCAGGCTGGAGGCGATGATCAGCGTGCGCACCTTGAAGTCGGCGAGGGTTTGCAGCACCTCGGACCATTCGATGCGGCTGGCGAACATCGTCAGCAGGACTATCAGCGCCAGGAAAAACAGCAGCGTCAGCGGGCGCTTCCAACGGCTCCAGCGAGACGTTGCGGCTGGCGGCGAATGCGTTGCGGACTGAGCATCGGAGCGACTCATGACGGATCGCTCCCGCTCTTGCCGATGAAGGGTTTCAAACGAGGTTTATGCGCGGGCAGCCATCCGGCCATCGCTGGAAAGTGGCGCAGGAAGTGAAACACCAGAAAACCCACGGTCATGTGCCAGATGCGTCCGCGCGGGGACTTGCTGGCGTCCATGGCTTTGCAGTGGTTGTTGCTCAGATCTTCGAGACGCTCAAACAGATGAGCATTGAAGGCCCGGTCGCGGATCAGCACATTGGCCTCCAGATTCAGCGACAGGCTCAGAGGATCGAGATTGCTCGACCCGACGGTGCTCCATTCCTCATCCACCAAAGCGACTTTGCCGTGCAGCGGCCGCTGGCAGTATTCGTGAATCTGCACCCCGGCCTTGAGCAGGTAGTCGTAGGTCATGCGCGCCGCGAGTTTGGCCACCAGCATGTCCGGCTGGCCCTGCAGGATCAGCCGCACATCGACGCCGCGCCGGGCCGCGTTGCGCATCTCGCGCAGCAAGCGATAACCGGGGAAGAAATAGGCGTTGGCGATCACTACCCGGCGTTTCGCGCGACGCAGCACCTGCAAGTAAACCTCTTCGATATCGGTGTGATGCCGGTCGTTGTCGCGAAACACCAGACGCACCTGACCGTCGTGCTCGGTGAACGCCATCTCCGCCCGACGCTGGCGCCGGCGTTGCCACCAGAAGCGCGCCCGCCCCGGGCGACCGCTTTGTAGCAGGGCGAAATGATGGATGTCGGCCACCGCCGGGCCCTGAACTTCCACGGCGTAATCCTGCTTCGCCTCCGGGCCGAAATCCGCCAGGTGATCGCCGGAAAAGTTGATCCCGCCGATGAACGCAATCAGCCCGTCGACCACCACGATTTTGCGGTGCAGGCGGCGGAACCAGTTGGTGCGAAAGCCCAGGCGTTTCGGTGCCGGGTCAAAAATCTGCAGGTGCACACCGGCCTCGCTCAGCGCGGTGAGATATCCGGTGCTCAGTTCACCGCAACCGAAGCCGTCGAGACTGACGGTGGTGCGCACGCCACGTCGGGCGGCATCGATCAGAATCTGCTGCAGTTCGTTGCCGACCTTGTCTTCGAAAACAATGAAGGTCTCCAGCAGGATTTCACTCTTCGCCGCGCGCATGGCCTCGAAGACTCGCGGGAAATACTCCTCGCCGTTTTCCAGCAGTTCGACACGGTTGCTGCCCTGCCAGCCGTAGTCGACATCGACGTGACCGGGCTCGCGGATCGGCGGGGTGATGGTGATCGGTTCCACAGCGGATTTTTCCAGCGGTGCGCTGCTCATAGTTCGATCTCCACGGACAGCGGCACGTGGTCGGAAAGGTGCGACCAGGGCCGGTTGGCAAGGACCTTCGGCTCGCTGGCCTTGAGGTTACGCACGTAGATCCGGTCCAGCCGCAATGCCGGCCAGCGCGCCGGAAAACTGCGGGCCGGTTTGCCCTGATGTTCGGCAAACACTTCGCGCAGGCCGCAAGGTTCAAGCAACGCATCGGCGCGCTGGCGCCAGTCGTTGAAGTCGCCGGCGACGATGACCGGTGCATCGTCCGACAGGTTGGCGAGGCGCTTACGCAGCAGTTTCAGCTGTGCGTTGCGATGACTTTCGCGCAGGCCCAAGTGCACGCAGATCGCGTGCAGTTCGCGATCATCTCCCGGCAGGCGCAGGACGCAGTGCAACAGGCCACGGTTTTCATGTCCGCTGATGGAAACGTCGAGGTTGTCGTGGCGCACGATCTGGAATTTCGACAGCAGCGCGTTGCCGTGATCGCCCTCCGGGTACACCGCATTGCGCCCGTAGGCGAACTGCGGCCACAGGCTGTCGGCGAGGAACTCGTACTGCGGCATGGTCGGCCAGTTGTTGTAGCGCTTGGGATGGTGTTCGTGGGTGCCGTGCACTTCCTGCAGGAACACCACGTCGGCGGACACACTGCGCACCGCTTCGCGCAGTTCGGGGAGGATGAAGCGGCGGTTCAGTGCGGTGAACCCCTTGTGGGTGTTGACCGTCAGCACCGTGAAGCGGCGCACCGTCGTGATGACGCTGGCCTGTTCGTCGGTGACGCCGACCGGCTCGGGAATGCTCATGACGGCATGCCTGCCGAGGTGTGGCGCTTGCTGCGCCCAGGTGGGCCATCGATGTGAATCGCTGTCATGCCGTTCTCCCGTCGAAAGTCCTCGTACCGCCTCTGTCTGTTGGTGACTGCGGGCGGTTCGAGAAAGTTTCGACGGGACTACGGACGGTCGGTATTCGCCGGATCAGTGGCCGGCAACGATGCGGGAGCCTTCAACCGGTTCGGCATACACCGGGCCCAGCCGGTCGAGGCGACCGCTCAACGCGGTCAGGGCCAATGCCACCAGCACTACCAGTCCACCAATCCATGCGGTGTGGATCAGGCCGATGTGCTCGACAATCAGCCCGCCACCCCAGGCACCGCCGGCAATCCCGAGGTTGAACGCAGCAATGTTCAGCCCTGAAGCCACATCCACCGCTTGCGGCGTGTGATGTTCAGCCTGACGCACCACATACACCTGCAGGCCCGGCACGTTGCCGAAGGCGACGGCACCCCAGACCAGCACGGTGGCCAGCGCCAGCCACGGATTGGCGGCGGTGAAGGTGAGCACGAACAGCACGGCGGCGAGCAGGGCAAAGATGATTTTCAGGGCGCTGATCGGTCCGCGCTTGTCCGCCAGTTTGCCGCCCCAGATATTGCCGACGGCCACCGATACGCCGTACACCAGCAGCACCAGGCTGACCGTGCCGGCGCTGAAACCCGAGATGTCCTGAAGAATCGGCGCCAGATAGGTGAAGGCGATGAACGAGCCGCCGTAACCGATGGCAGTCATGGCATAGACCAGCAGCAGGCGTGGTTGCTTGAGTACTTGCAGCTGTTGCAGCAACGAAGCCGGTTTGCTGTGGGCAATGTTTTTCGGCACGTACAGCAAGCTGCCGATGAACGCGATGACACCCAGCGCCGACACGGCGAGGAAGGTTTCACGCCAGCCGAAATGCTGACCGATGAAGGTGCCCAGCGGTACGCCGGTGACCAGCGCCACGGTCAGGCCGGTGAACATGATTGCAATCGCACTCGCTGCTTTTTCCTTGGGCACCAGGCTGGTGGCGATGGTCGAACCGATGGAGAAGAACACGCCGTGGGCCAGACCGGTGACGATCCGCGCCAGTACCAGCGATTCATAACTTGGCGCCAG
Organism: Pseudomonas kribbensis; assembly: GCF_003352185.1. Taxonomy (GTDB): domain Bacteria; phylum Pseudomonadota; class Gammaproteobacteria; order Pseudomonadales; family Pseudomonadaceae; genus Aquipseudomonas; species Aquipseudomonas kribbensis. The sequence goes on along the minus strand of NZ_CP029608.1, from coordinate 5,612,101 downwards.
CCACGCCAGCAGGTTGCCGAGGGTGAACAGCACCATCAGCGACAGCAGCAACAGTTTGCGCGGGACTTTGCCGGTGAGGGCAGTCAGCACCGGCGCACCGATGGCCACGCCAAGGGCGTAGAGACTGACCAGCAGCCCGGCAGACGGCAGACTGACGCCGAGATCGGCGCCGATGGTGGGAAGCAGGCCAACGATGACGAACTCGGTCGTCCCGATGGCGAATGCGCTGAGGGTCAGCGCGAGCAAGGCAATGGGCATGACGGCACTCCGGTAAGGGGATTGAATGGAGCGCAGTGTCGGGGTTTGGTGGGGGTGGAAAAATACAGGGATGGGCATTTGATATTTGACCTGAGAGCAAAGATCAAAAGCCGCCTTCAAGGCGTTCTTGAACTTTGCCGAGCAAAAAACGCTCAGTTCCTTACAGGTTCAACCAAGGGAGCTCTGCGTTTTGACCAGGTTCAGGATCGCAATTCTATTGGGGGCGCTGCTGTTTTCCGGCGGCCAAATGCTGCAGGCCGCCACATTGCCGGGCGTCCCGGCAGCCACTGCAAAGGCCGCCGAACCCGAACCGCTGGTGCAGGGCGGACTGCTCGGCGCCATCAGTTCCAGCATCGACGACGTGCAGGACAAGCTCGATCTCAACGAGCATCTGGTCGATGCCTGGCGTTTGCGCGCCGACCGGGCGGCGGATGAAGTCGACAGGCTGGTCAATCAGCCGTCGGATCGCTCGGGGTGGAGCGTGGCCGGGGACTTCATGATGCTGTCTGGCGTGTGGCTCGGCACCTTTGCCGTGTTGACCGTGCTTGGCAGCGTGCTGGCCAAGCGGATGCGCGAGGGCCACTGGCTGCGTACTCGCCAGCGCAGTCAGGACCTGATCGGTTATTTGCTGCCCTACACATTGCCCGCGTTGATCTGTCTGCCGTTAACCCTGTACGTCAGCCACTTTCTGCCGGCCTCGGTCGGTCGGGCGCTGGCGCTGTGTTTTGCCTACACCACCAGCAGCGGTATTTTTTCCACCTCGATGCTGTTGTGTGTGGTGGTGATGTTCAACACCGGCCACAAGCGACGCGCGGTGCAGATCATCCGCGACTACTGCCCGAAACCGCTGTTCCTGATCGGCTTTCTCGCCGCGTTGAGTGACGCGCTGACCAGCCCGCAGATCGCCCGGCAACTGGGCGGCAATATCACCAGCAGCATCGCGGTGTTCACCGGTCTGCTGGCGTCGATTATCTTCGGCTTGCTGGTGATTCGCCTGCGCCGGCCGGTGGCGCACCTGATCCGCAATCGCTCGCTGGCCCAACGTCTGAAACAGCCGTCATTGCAGGAGTCGCTGCGGATCTTTTCCGGGCTCTGGTATTGGCCGATCGTGCTGATGGTGCTGGTCTCGGCGGTCAATCTGATCGGCATCGGCGAGGATAATCAAAAGGCTCTGCGCTGCGCGCTGCTCACCACGGTGCTGTTGATCGGCACGGTGTTTCTCAGCACGGTGCTGCAGCACCTGTTCAAATCACGCCGGGCCGAGGCGATCCAGCGCAGCAGCGCCTACAAGGAGCGTTTTCTCAGCCTGTTGCATGCGTTGCTGCGGATCGTCATTGCCGTTGCGTTCATCGATATCCTCGGGCGCATTTGGGGTGTGTCGCTGATCGATTTTGCGCAAAGCAGCACGGTCGGCCGGGCGATCAGCAATGCCTTGAGCAGCATCGGCCTGATCTTCCTGGTGACGTGGCTGCTGTGGGTGGTGCTCGACACGGCAATTCAGGAGGCGCTGAAACCGCCGGTCAGCAAGCGCTCGGCGCGTCAGCCGAGCACCCGGGTGAAAACCATCCTGCCGCTGCTGCGCAACGCGATCAAAATCATCCTGGTGGTGATCTGCGCAATCACCACCATGGCCAATCTCGGGATCAACGTCGCGCCGCTGCTGGCGGGTGCCGGGGTGGTCGGCCTGGCCATCGGTTTCGGTTCGCAGCAATTGGTGCAGGACGTGATCACCGGGCTGTTCATCATCATTGAGGACACCCTGTCGATTGGTGACTGGGTGGTGCTCGATTCCGGGCATGCCGGCACGGTCGAGGGCCTGACCATTCGCACCCTGCGCCTGCGCGACGGCAAGGGCTTCGTGCACTCGGTGCCGTTCGGTCAGATCAAGGCCGTGACCAACCAATCGCGGCAGTTTGCGTTCGCGTTTTTCTCGGTGCAGTTCACCTACGACACCGATGTCGAAAAAGCTATCGAGCTGATCCGCGAGACCGGGGATTCGATCCGCGAAGACCCGTTCCTCAAGTACAACCTGCAAGGGCCGCTGGATGTGTTCGGCGTGGACAAAATGGACTTGAACGGCGTGGTGCTGACCGCGCAATTCCGCACGGTGTCTGGCGGGCAATATGCGGTGAGCCGCGCGTTCAACCAGCGTTTGAAAAAGCTTGTGGATAACAGCCCGTGGGTGCATTTCGCGCAGACTTATCCACAACAGGTTTTGTTGCCGAGACGACAGGAAGATGAGGTGGTGGCGCATTCGTCGGTGGTGTTGCCGGAGTAGGCGCGGACTCAGTGACGGGTCAGTTTGCTGCGGATTTCGCCCATGGCGGGTTGCTCCAGCTCCACCCAGAACAGCTGCTTGCCGGCAATCTCGGCCGCCACCGGCAAGCCATCGCGATACACCAGTCGATTGCTCGCCAGCGCCGGTACTTTTGCACCCGGTATCAGGGTGCCGGCGAGGTTCAGCGGATCGACCCCGCACACGGCTATCAGGCTGCCGTCATGAGGGCGGCGGCGCACTTCGCGCAGCAGCGGAATTGCCTCGGGCAGGGCGAACTGTTCGCCGGCCAGGCCACTGACAAACCTCCCGCCACGAATCTCGCCGCGGGCCTCCAGCCGGTGAAAGGTGCGCAGGAGTTCGCGCCAGCTCGGCAGCCAGTCGGCTTCGCGCTCCAGCAGGCGCCAGAACACCACGCCGTAACGGCGCAACAAGGTCATGGCGATGTGTTCCAGAGTTTCGGGCGACGCTGTCTGGCTGTTCTCCACAACCGGCCCTCGACGCAGAAGCGCCCAGCGCCCGGCATCGTCCATACCTCCGACAAACGCCCCGCGCCCGCGTCGGCTGCTGCGCTGCTGGCGCTTGCTCGCCGGGGTGATCAGCGCGCGCAACCCGGCAAAACTGTCGGCATTCACCAGACCGGCGCCGACCAGTTCCTGCAAGGCGATTTCCAGTTCGGTGCGCAGCAGATGCGCTTCATGAATCAGCTCATCGAAAAATAGCGCACCGTGCTGGCTGAGAGCCTCGAAGACTTTCTGCGTCTTGGGTGACAGTTCGCTGACCGGCGCCTGCTCTGCCAGCGAACTCCACAACCCGACCTGACTGCGCGGCAACAACACGACGGGCGTACTGCGCAGCGCTGTGCTGCTGGTTTTCTGCCGGGCGCTGAGGCGTGTCCACACCAGTTTCCCGCTGCGGCACAGATCATCCAGCCAACTTGGTGAATAGTCCTTGAGCCGCGCCGGGAGGATGTCGCTGTCCCACGCCGAAGCGGCTGCCGGGTAGCCTTCGAACTGACCGACAATCGACGGCAACACGGCACTGCCCTGACCTCGGGTGGACGGGGACAGATGCTGCCAGTCGAACAGGAAGCGCATGAAATCCTGCAACGCCACCGGTTCGATCTCCCGGCGCAGACGCTTCACCGTGTAGCGGTGAATCCGTGCCAGCAGATGCCGTTCGCACCATTCTTCAATCGTCAGCCCCGGGGTGAACCGACCGCGCAGCACGTAGCCTTCACGCTCCAGTCGGGCGAGTGCTTGATGGACCGGTGCGGCTGGCAATGACAGCGGCCGGGCGATGGCCTCCAGTGGCAGCGGGCCGAATGCACTCAGCCGTGCGCGGATGACTTCCACCAAGGCATCGTCGGCGGCCCAGACCTCATCGAAACCGGGTAGCGCTGGCAGTGCCGAATGCGCCAGTGGATAAAGCGCTTGCAGACAGGTCAGGCGTTCCCGTGCCAGCCAAAGCGAGTGCTCGGGATCGATCTGCAATCGGCAGGCTCGACCGGTGTCGGCCAGGGCATTCAGCCAGTCGCGCCAATGCGGATTGGCCTCGACTTCGCGGTCACTGATGCAGGCCAGACTCATCAGCGCTTCGTGCATTTCATCGGCGCTGTTTGGTGTCGGCCACGCCTCTTCGCGCACGGCGTTGATCGCGTCGGCGTCCAGCGCACCGAGGTCATCGGTGGATTGCGGATCGCTCCAGCGGCGATTCAGCACGGCCTGGGTGCGACGCTCTTCCAGCGGCGCGTCGTCGAGGAAGGTGTAAGGCCGGGCGCTGAGAATTTCCGCGGCCAGCGGCGAAGGGGCCGGAAGGTCACGGGCGATCAGCCGCACTTCGCCGCGCTCCATGCGCCGCAGCAATTGCAGCCAGCCTTCGCTGTCCATCGCCTCGTGCAGGCAATCGTCGAGGGTCTGTTCCACCAGCGGATGCTCGGGAATTTCCCGTTCACCGGCGAGATTTTCCAGGCAGGCGATCTGATCGGGAAACACGCTGGCGATCAGGTCCTCGCTTTTCATCCGCTGCAATTGCGGCGCGACTTTGCGCCCGCCGGTGTAGCGCGGCAGGGCCAGCGCCACCCCGGCATTCCAGCGCCAGCGCACACCGAACAACGGCGCATCCAGCACGGCTTGAATCAGGATGTGCTCGGCGCTGTTGCTGTGCAGATAACGCCAGACCTCGTCGAGCTCGAAACTGTGGCTGGTGGACAGCGACAGGACAATGGCGTCTTCACTGGCGGCGGCCTGCAATTCGAAGTTGAAGGTGCGACAGAAGCGCTTGCGCAGAGCCAGTCCCCAGGCGCGGTTGATGCGGCTGCCGAACGGCGAATGGATGATCAGTTGAGTGCCGCCGGACTCGTCGAAAAACCGCTCCATCAGCAGCGTGTCCTGGGACGGCAAGGCGCCGAGGGCGAGGCGGGCGCGGGCCAGATAATCCACAAGCTGTTCGGCGCTGGCCAGATCCAGACCGAGGGTTCCGGTCAGCCAGTCGGTGGCCGGTTGCAGGTTACCGGGGCTGGCGCTCAACAGTTGATCGAGCTGTGCCTGCAGGCGGGCCACAGCCATCGACAATTCGGCGCTGCGACCGGGCGCTTCGCCGAGCCAGAACGGAATGGTCGGCGGCTGGCCCTGAGCGTCCTCGACCCGCACCTTGCCGGTTTCCACCCGCAGGATTCGATAGGAGGTATTGCCGAGCTGGAACACATCGCCGGCAATGCTTTCCACGGCGAAGTCTTCGTTGACGCTGCCGATGTTCAGGCCCTGGGGTTCCAGCAGCACGCTGTAGTCGGCGTTGTCCGGGATCGTGCCGCCGCTGGTAACCGCCGTCAGCCGTGCACCGCGTCGCCCGCGCAGGGTTCGGCTGACGGCGTCGCGATGCAGGTAGGCGCTGCGGATGCCCTGGCGACCGTTGTAGCCCTCGGCGAGCATGGTCAGCAGCGCCTGATAATGCTTTTCGTCGAGGCGGGCGTAGGGCTCGGCCCGGCGGAACAGTGCGAGCAAATCGTCTTCAGCCCACTCCTGGCAACTGACCTCGGCGATGATCTGCTGCGCCAGTACGTCCAGCGGCGCTTCGGGGATGTGCAGCGTATCGAGTTCACCCCGGCGCACGCAGTCGAGCAGGGCGGCGCACTCGATCAGGTCGTCGCGCGTCGTCGCGAACAGGCGCCCCTTTGGTGTGCCGCCGACCTGGTGACCGGAGCGGCCGACCCGTTGCAGAAAACCGGCAATCGAACGCGGCGAGGCGATCTGGCACACGAGGTCGACTTCGCCGATGTCGATCCCCAGTTCCAGCGACGCGGTGGCGATCAGCACTTGCAGTTCTCCGCGCTTGAGTCGCTGCTCGGCGTCCAGACGAAACTCCTTGGCGAGGCTGCCGTGGTGCGCGGCCACGGCGTGTTTGCCGAGGCGTTCGCTCAGGTGCCGGCTCAGGCGTTCGGCCAGGCGCCGGGTGTTGACGAAGATCAGCGTGGTGCGGTGTTCACGGGCCAGCGTGGCGAGGCGGTCGTAAACCAGTTCCCAGACGTCATTGGCCATCACCGCCGACAACGGCACCGGCGGCACTTCGATGCCCAGATCCCGTGGGCGGGCATGGCCAATGTCGATGATTTCGCAGGGGCGCTCATGGCCCACGAGAAAGCGTGCGACGGCATCGATCGGTTTTTGTGTGGCCGACAGGCCAATGCGGGTCAGCGGCTCGGCGCACAACGCTTGCAGGCGTTCGAGGCTCAAGGCCAGATGGCTGCCGCGTTTGCCGGCAGCGATGGCGTGGATTTCATCAACGATCACGGTGCGCGTGGTGCCGAGCATCTTGCGCCCGGATTCCGAGCCAAGCAGCACGTAGAGCGATTCCGGGGTGGTCACCAGAATATGCGGCGCGCTTTTGCGCATGGCGGCGCGGTCTTTTTGCGGGGTGTCCCCGGTGCGCACGGCTGTGGTGATTTCCAGCGGCGGCAGATCCATTTGGCGCAACTGCTCGGTTATCCCTGCCAGCGGGTTCTGCAGGTTGATGCGGATGTCGTTGGACAGCGCCTTGAGCGGCGAGACGTAGACCACCAGCGTCTCGTCCGGCAGGCCGTCCGGGGTTTCCAGGCCACGGTGGACCAGATCATCGAGCACCGCGAGGAATGCGGTAAGGGTCTTGCCGGAGCCGGTGGGCGCCGCGATCAGCGTCGAGCGGCGCTGGCGGATCAGCGGCCATGCGCGGGCCTGGGCGGCGGTGACCGTCGCGAATGTGCGGCTGAACCAGGCGCTGACGGCGGGGTGAAAGCCTGCCAGGGCCACGTCCTTGGGGATGGGCAGATTCATGTCTGCAGTTATGCGGGCGGGCGGGCGAAGTTGCAAGTACCGCCGGGGATCTACACTTTACGGGTGACGGTTGCGCACTAAACCCGCAAAATGCAACGATTCCGGCAATTATCGACGACGGTGCCACGCGCATCGTCGCTAAAGCCATCGTTCCAATCAGACTGGGCCTGCTGACTCTATGCGAATGCGCCTTATGTTACTGGGCGGCGGAAATGCCCTTGGGCAGGCGCTGATTCGCCTCGGTGCGGAGGAAGACATCGGTTTCCTCGCCCCCCGCCCGCCCGAAGACGGCTGGGATGCCGCGAGCCTGACACAACTGCTCGACGACACCCGTCCCGATGCATTGATCAACCTTGCCTACTATTTCGACTGGTTCCAGGCCGAGACCGTCAGCGAAAGCCGTCTGTCGGGGCAGGAACGCGCCATTGAGCGTCTGGCCGAACTGTGCCAGCACCACAACATCGTGCTGGTGCAGCCGTCCAGCTACCGGGTATTCGACGGTTCCCGCGCCACCGCCTACAGCGAAAAGGACGAGCCGGTGCCGTTGGGCCTGCGCGGTCAGGCGCTGTGGCGGATCGAGCAGAGCGTACGCGCCACTTGTCCGCAGCATGTGTTGCTGCGCTTCGGCTGGCTGCTGGACGACAGCCCGGAGGGCATCCTCGGACGCTTCCTCGCTCGCGCGGAAAAGCCGGACGAATTGCTGCTGGCCGACGACCGTCGCGGCAATCCGACTCCGGTCGACGATGCGGCCCGGGTGATCATTTCGGTCCTCAAGCAACTCGATTGCGCCGCGCCGCTGTGGGGCACTTACCATTACGCCGGCCACGAGGCGACCACACCGCTGGCGCTGGGGCAGGCGATTCTCACCGAGGCCCGCAGCCTGCATCCGCTGGCGATCGAAGAACCGACCGCCCAGGCCCACGCCGCGCGTGAGGATGCCGCCGAAGAACCGCAACACGCGGTGCTGGCCTGCAAGAAAATTCTGCACACTTTCGGGATCAAGCCGCGCGCCTGGCGTGCCGCGCTCCCGGGCTTACTGGATAGGTTTTATCGTCATGGCTGAAGGCCCTGTTTTAATCACTGGCGGCGCCGGTTTCATCGGTTCGCACCTGACGGACGCGTTGCTCGCCAACGGCCATTCGGTACGGATCCTCGATGACCTGTCGACCGGCAAACGCAGCAACCTGCCGCTGGACAATCCCAAGGTCGAGCTGATCGTCGGCGATGTCGCCGATGCCGCTTTGGTTGCCCGGGCGATGCAAGGTTGCAGCGCCGTCGCGCACCTGGCCGCCGTGGCCTCGGTGCAGGCTTCGGTGGATGATCCGGTGAAGACTCACCAGAGCAATTTCATCGGTACGCTCAACGTCTGCGAAGCGATGCGCGAGGCCGGCGTGAAACGTGTGCTGTTCGCTTCCAGCGCAGCGGTCTACGGCAACAATGGCGAGGGCGAGTCGATCAACGAAGACACGCCGAAAGCGCCGCTGACACCGTATGCCTCGGACAAACTGGCGGGCGAACACTACTTCGATTTCTATCGTCGCCAGCACGGTCTGGAACCGGCGATCTTCCGTTTCTTCAACATCTTCGGCCCGCGTCAGGATCCGTCCTCGCCGTACTCCGGCGTGATCAGCATCTTCAGCGAACGCGCGCAGAAAGGCCTGCCGATCACCGTGTTCGGCGATGGCGAGCAGACCCGGGATTTCATGTACGTTGAAGACCTGGTCGACGTGCTGGTGCAGGCCCTGGAAAAACCTGAAGTGCAAGTCGGTGCGGTGAATGTCGGCTGGAATCAGGCGACCAATCTCAAGCAGATGCTGGCTGCGCTGGAAGCGGTGGTCGGTGAGCTGCCGCCGGTCAGTTACGGCCCGGCGCGCTCCGGCGACATCCGCCATTCGCGGGCGAACAACGGGCGGTTGCTCGAGCGCTTCAAATGCCCGACACCGACGCCCATGAGCGTCGGCCTGGCCCGCCTGCTCGGTCGCTGAGCTTTTTGCGGACATGAAAAAGGCGCCTTTTGACAGGCGCCTTTTTCACGGCCGGAATTCGGGTTTCAAACCTGTTTCCTGTAGCGAGGGAGCTTGCTCCCCGGTCGATTGCGTAACATCGCCGTCAGTTCTGAGTCTGCCCGCCACCAAGCCTCATTCACCACCACGTGAACGTTCTTTGATTGCTCGCTTAGAACTTGTAGCCCAGACCGACCATGTACACAAATGGATCGACGTCGACATTCACTTTCGCGCGGGTGCCCGGAGCCACGGCGTTGTTCTCGACGGTGGCGCGGGTGTCGATGTCGATGTAGCGCACCTGGGCGTTGAGCATGATGTTGTCGGTCAGCATGTAGTCGGCGCCGACCTGCCAGGCCAGGCCCCAGGAGTTTTTCGCCTTGAAGTTGCTGAAGCCGTTGGACTGGGCTTCGCTGCCGACGTGCTCGTCGTAGATCCAGGTGTAGTTGATGCCGCCGCCGATGTACGGCTGGAATGCCGACTTCGAATCCAGCGGGTAGTAGACGACGCTCAGGGTCGGCGGCAGGTGTTTCAGGGTGCCGAGCTTGCCGTTGGCGGCCGGCAGGGCAGTGCCCTTGATCTTCACGTCATGCTCGAACGGCGATGCGGCCAACAGCTCGATACCGATGTTGTTGGTCAGCATGTAGGCGAAGTTCAGACCCAGTTGGGTGTCGCTGCTCATGGTCGCCTTGCCGCCCAGGTTGGTGCCGCTCAGCGGACCCTGATCGACCTTGACGCTGGAGCTGTCGGCCTTCGGGTTGACGGTGATCGCACCGGCACGAACGATGATGTCGCCGGCTTCGTGGGCGTGGGCGAGCGGGGCTGCGAGCGCGAGGGCAAACAGCGAAGCGCTGAGCAAGGACTTGTTCATGGAAGCTCCCAAAGGACGTTAAAAATGTTTGATGTCCTATGGTACGAATCCGTCTGATACGGTCTTTTGACTCAGCTCAATGAAACAGTGATGGGCGGTTTTTTTGTGGAACCTTTTCTCGCGAAGCCGAATTGGCGGGCTATAACTGATTGCCGGAATTACTCCGGCAGCTCATAGACGTAAATCTTGTCCGCATCCATCTGATAGCCGGCATCCGCCAGCTCGCTGGTAGACGGTTTGACCTGCAACGGCCCTTCGACCCAGTACGGCTGATACAGCTCGTCGAGTTTCACGCCGACTTCGCTTTTCACATGCACGATCTGGTTCGACGGCGGTGGCGGCACGTGGATGCAGGCGCCGAAATACGGCACCAGCAGGAAGTCCGTGGTGCGGCCTTCCTCGCTGACTTCCAGCGGCACGATGTAGCCCGGCAGGCGAATGTTCTGGCCGTCGAGGCTTTGCACCACCGGCGCGTTGGGCATGTCCTGCTTGGCGGCTGGTGCCGACTCGGCGGACAGCGCATCGCTCATCTTCGACAGGTCATGCAACGGCGTCATGTTCGGCACTTCGGGCGCCGCGTCCGGCGGGATCATCTCCGACCAGGTCAGGTCTTTCGGTGCCGCTGCCCACACGGGCAGGGCGACCAGCATCAGCAGCGCAAGGACAGCGCGGGGCATGGTGAACATCCTCATAAACGGATCGACAGGCCATCGGCCAATGATTGGCGATACGCGCGCCAGGCCGGCACGCTGCCCATCAGCAGCGCGGCAGCCAGAATGCCACCGAGCAGCGTCCATTCATACTCGCTTGGCCATGCCAGCGGCAGATACAACCCGTAATTGGCCTGCACATAACCCTGTGCCGCAGCGATGCCGATGTACAGCAGCGCCAGCCCGGCGATCACCCCGGTCAGCGCCAGGGCGAAGGCTTCCAGCACCAGCAGGCTCGCGATGTGCCACGGCCGTGCGCCCACCGAGCGCAGAATCGCCATCTCGCGACGACGCTCGTTGAGGCTGGTGAGAATCGCCGTGAGCATGCCGATCAACCCGGTCAGCACCACGAACAGCGAGACCACGAACAACGCTTTTTCGGCGGTGCTCATCAGGCTCCACAGTTCCTGCAAGGCCACGCCCGGCAGGATCGCCAGCATCGGCTCGCCACGGAATTCGTTGATTTCCCGTTGCAGCGCGAAGGTGGAAATCTTGCTGTTGAGGCCGAGCATGAACGCGGTGATCGCCTGCGGCGTCAGGTCCATGTTGCGCGCCTGATCGGCACTGATCCGCCCGTTGCCACGGGCCGGCACACCGTTGTGCCAGTCAATGTGGATCGCCTCCATGCCGCCGAGGCTGATGTGCAACGTGCGGTCCACCGGTGTGCCGGTGCGCTTGAGAATGCCGACCACGGTGAACGGTTTGTCGTCGTGCTTGACCAGACTGATCGCCGCCACGCCGTGGGCCAGTACCAGTTTGTCGCCGAGTTTGTAATGCAGCGCCTCGGCCACTTCGGCCCCGAGCACCACTTCAAACGGATCGGTAGCGAAGGCACGGCCGTCGGCCAGTTCCAGATGCTGCTGGCGACCGTACTGGTAATGCTCGAAATAGGCTTCGGTGGTGCCCATCACCCGGTAGCCGCGATGGGAGTCGCCGAGGGACATCGGGATCGCCCACTTCACTTTCGGATTGCTGGCGAAGTGTTCGAAGCTGTCCCAACGAATGTTGTTGGTGGCGTTGCCGATGCGGAACACCGAATACAGCAGCAGGTTCACCGAACCGGAACGGGCGCCGACGATCAGGTCGGTGCCGCTGATGGTGCTGGCGAAACTGGCCTTGGCTTCGGTGCGCACCCGCTCCACCGCCAGCAGCAGGCAGACGGAGAGGGCGATGGCGAAAGCGGTAAGCAGAGCGGTGAAGCGGCGGTTGGCGAGGCTGGCCATGGCCAGACGGAACAGATACATCTCAGACCTCGGCAGACGTGGCGGCGCGATTGAGTTCGGCCAGGGACAGGTGACGGTCGAACAGCGGCGCCAGACTCTGGTCGTGGCTGACGAACAACAGGCTCGAACCGGCCTCACGGCACTCAGCGAACAACAGGCGAATGAAGTTTTCCCGGGCGTCGTAATCCAGCGCCGAGGTCGGCTCGTCGGCGATCACCAGTTCCGGCTGACCGATCAATGCGCGTGCAGCGGCGACCCGTTGCTGCTGACCGATCGACAGCGAATCGGCGCGACGGCCAAGAATGCCTTCGTCCTTCAAACCCAGGTGGGCGAGCAGGGTGGCGGCGGCCTGATCGACACTGCCATGACGTTGCTTCGCACGGTCTGCCCGCAGTTTCGAAAAGTGGCAGGGCAGCTCGACGTTCTCGCGCACCGAGAGAAACGGCAGCAGGTTGAACTGCTGAAAGATGTAGCCGGTGTGATCGACGCGAAAGCGGTCGCGAGCGCCGGCACCCAGTTCGGTCAGTTCCTGGCCGAGCAGGCGAATGCTGCCGCGCCCGGGCTTCTGCACCCCGCCGAGCAGGCCGAGCAGGGTGGTCTTGCCGCTGCCGCTGGGGCCCTTGAGGAACAGGGTTTCACCCGGTTCCAGACGAAACGCCGGGATATCCAGCAGCGGCGGGTGACCGGGCCAGTTGAAGCCGAGGTCGGACAGTTCGATGAGTGCTTGGGTCATGGTGCCGGTTCGTGATCAGAATTTCAGGGCGGCGGATTTGGCCGTCACTTCCGTGCCTTGCTGGCCGTTCGGGCTGATCAGTTGTACCTGAATTTTCTGGGTCGCCGGGAAGGTATTGAAAATGTTCGCCAGATCCAGGGTAGTCAAGGCGCCCGGAGCTGCGCAGGTGAACTGGTAGTGAGCGTGGATTTCGCTGTGGTCGTGGTGATGCGCTTCACCGCCCTTGGCGTCTTCGTCGTGGTCATCGTCGTCGTGATCGTCGGCATCCGGCTTGTCACCGAACAGCGGGCTTTCCAGTTTCTGACTGGCGACTTTGCAACCGGCAGCGGCCGGCAGGCTGAACAGCGCCAATGGTTTTTCCAGCTGCGCACGGGCCGCAGCGACCTTGGCCATGTCGGCATCACTGGTGGCGGCGTGTTCGAAGCCCACGAGGTTCATCGCCGGGCTTTCCAGCTCCAGCTCCAGGGTCTGGCCATCGAGCGCCGCGTTCAGGCGACCTACGCCATGCTCGTGGGCGCCGAGGCTGCCATGTTCGTGATCATGGTCGTGCTCATCGGCGGCCTGGGCGATGGCCAGCGGCAACAGGGCAAACGGCAAAGCGAGCAGCAGACGACGCATGGCGAACTCCGGGAAGTAAAGTGAAGAGTTTGTTATGTAATCTTATAACGAAAGTGCGCAGAGTTTGCCCGCCCGAAACGCTTTGCGCAAGGCATGACTGAGCACCGTCCGGGATGTTCCCGGAGCGGTACGTGGATTGAATGTCACGATTTTTGAATCAGAATCCGGCGCCGGGATGGTCGAACCAGTAGCCTCCCGTCAGCACATGGCGGATCAGACTTTCGTCGAGCAAATTCGGAGCATCGCGAGTGAAGCGCTGGCGCCAGGCTGGAAGCCACCAGTAGTTGATCGCGGTGCCGCGCGGAAGTACCACCACCTTCATGACCTCCGGATCTATTCTGTGCTCTGAGTAGAGTTGATGGCTGCGATCCATGAAGCCCATGTACTGACTGATCGGCAACTGAAACATCAACGCCGTAGTGAAGATTTTTTCACTTTCACTGAACGCGGGACTCTGCAGTATCTGTAACGCTTCACAGGCGTACGGCATTGGTTGGCCGGCAACTTTTTGGCCTTCGGGAGTAGAAAGTATGTCGAAGCGGTCATCCATATCCCGCCATCCGATACGCCTATTACTTTCAAAGTAATTGTGAACGATGGCGGTCAACGGCCCTGGTGCTGCGCCTTCGGAAGTGCAGGCTGAGAGGTCGGCAGGCGACCAAAAGCGCCATGCCACAACGAGCAGGAGTGAAGCAGCCAGGATTATCCAGAGTCGTTTCATTGTGGTTTGCTGTACTTGTAACGTCGGAAGATGGTGAAGTCGTGGTCACTGCGAGCAGCATTACCCGATGCGATTCGAAAGCCTACGTCGTTGACTTCGATTTTGTCCCAGCTTGCTGAAATGCAGACACCCTGAGTCAGAACAAATCCGACGTGACCGCTGGCATCAGAGTAATTGACAGCATACGCACCAACGTCTCCGGGCAGGGGTGATTTTTCTGCGCTCCAACTATTGAGCAGCCGGTTCTCATCTGCCCATTCCCCAGCGGTTGGCGGGCTCACTTTGGAATAGCCCGGGATGTATTTCGAAGAGCCATGTTCGATCATTGCCACGTTGACACCGATGGCAGTCAATACGTCATAGACGAACACATTGCACTTGTTTGATTCCGCCCTGAACTCCACGCTTTTCTTAAGCGTTGGATGCGGTAAAGAATGTTTGACTTTGTTGCCGGCCCATTCAGTCGAACCTCGGTGTGATAGTGCCTCCATCAGTATGCGGCGCGGCATGTCTTGGATGACCACCTTTACGGTGCGGGTTTCATCCCTCCGTTTGACGCCATACTCGACCTCGTAGAATGTGTCGTTAGAGACTTTGCCGCTGGTTGATAGGGGCACTTTTACCCAAGGTGATACTGCAACTATCGACAGCGATTTACCTGAATTCAGCGTGGCTGTATGCATTGCCTTTTTTGCGCCGGAGTTACCAACAATTTGAACAGTGACTTCGTAGCTGTCACGGCTCTTTATCGAAGGTAGTTTCTGGGCGTCCGAGCGAGTAATAGCGGTTTGAGTCTTGTCCGAAACGAGCGAGTAGATGCGGGGTTTGTCATCGTTTTGAACGATGTTGTCATCAATGACAAGTCCGTCGATCAGCAACTGAAACTTCACGCCTTTTGGTGGCTGCATCAGAAAGTCTTTAAAGACGAGTTTGATTTCCGACTTCATGGCAAGTCCTGATTCAGGGGTTCTTCATAAGCGTAAAACGTCCACTCGGACTCTTCACCGACCAACAGAGTGTCGTAATCCGAATGGCTTTCCACAGGGTGTTCGCAGCCTTCGCCTGTTGCATTACAGGTGATGTCTTGCAGGACGGCTGTTTTTTTCTTGTCTTTGAGTCTGTAGGCAAGTCCTGGTTTCTGGGAGTCGTCCAGGCGTTCGATGATGACTTGCAGATAGCGACGTGAAGTCGGGGCGGTAATCGAAGGGCCCATATCGATGGGAGCTGGACGGCCAATGCCGGCGAAGCCGCTGTGTTGCTGAGTGAGCAGTTTGTTGGCCATGGGCGGGCAGCCGCAGGCGATATAGTCACCCTCCAGTGCAGCCGGGCCGGCGGGCAGGATCAGAGTTCTTTCGCCAACGGCGACAATCGGTCCTTGGCCAGCGCTGCATGCCGGGCAACTGGCAAGTTGCCCGATCGAGGCGATGATTTTGCCTTCGATACGCAGGTTTTCGTTTCCTTCGAGAATCACACCACCTGTAGAGGTGGGGCCTCCCTTCGACGCCAGTTTTCTTCCTGAAGACATGGGGTTCCTTCCCATGAAAAAAAGAAGAAATGTAGCCGATAAGGCAAGCATCGCCAGCTCCTGACACTTGGCGTTACACAAGTCCCATGGGAGCATGCAGGTCAGAAATGTGCGGGAGCGAAGTTATGTTGCGAATACGCGGAACCGTCGGTGAGTTGCCGGTGGATTTGACCCTGGAACTGGATGAAAGCGACTGGGCGCGGCTCGGTGCGCAGTTTGGCGTGCAGGTGCAAACGGCCCAGCCGCAAGCCGCTGCAGCGCCTGTGACGAAACCGGTGAATCAGGATGACGCGGTGTGGCAGGTCGCCAGGGATTTGCTGCGCAAGGCCGGGCAACTCAGCGGGCCGGAACTGCTGGATCAGCTCGAGGGGCTGACCGGCAGCGCGGCGGCGGGCAAGCGCTTGCTGGTGCGCCTGCGGCATTCGTCGGACGTGAAAGTGGCGAGCGGCGGAGACACGCCGCTCTACAGCTGGATCGAGTAAGCGCTTAGTAAAGCGCGGCAAACACCTTGCGCCGGTAAGCGGTCACCAGCGGGTGATCGTTGCCCAGCAGTTCGAACACTTGCAGCAAGGTCTTGTGCGGCAGGCCTTCGCCGTAGCTGCGGTTGCGGATGAACAGCTTGAGCAGGGCGTCGAGTGCCGCTTCGTATTGCTGGCGGGCCAGTTGCTGGATCGCCAGTTGATACACCGCTTCATCGTCCTGCGGGTTCTGCGCCAGACGGCTTTTCAGGTCGGCGGCATCCGGCAGGTCACGGGCCAGGCCGAGGAACTTGATCTGCGCCTTGGCGCCGGCCAATGCAGCCTTGTGCTCGTCGCTCTTGACCGCGTCGAGCACGGTTTGCGCTTCGCCCAGTTCACCGCGTTCGGTCAGGCAGCGGGCATACAGGATCAGCGCCTTGGCGTTGGTGTTGTCTTCGTTGAGCATCACCACCAGTGCCGCTTCGGCATCGGCGTAACGGCCTTCGTCGAACAACGCCTGGGCTTGTTCGAACGGATCAGCCGCTGCCGGCGGTGGCATCTTCACATGCGGTTCAAGCAGGGCACGCACGGCGGATTCCGGCTGGGCGCCGGCAAAACCGTCCACCGGTTGACCGTCCTTGAACAGCACCACGGTCGGCAGGCTGCGGATACCGAAACGGGCAACGATGTCCTGCTCGACGTCGCAATCGACCTTGGCCAGCAGCAACTCGCCCTGATAGCTCTCGGCGATGCCTTGCAGCATCGGCATCAGCGCCTTGCACGGCGCGCACCATTCGGCCCAGAAATCCACCAGCACCGGTTTTTGAAAGGAGGCCTCGATCACCGACTGGTCGAAGTCGGCCGTCGTGGCGTCGAAAATGTACGGCGTTTGCTGACTCATGGGGGATCTCGTAAAAGCGTGAATGGGGCAACTATACGGTCAGGCGCGGGCCGCGTGGTAGAGGCTGACATGGCGAAACTCTTCGGGCTCGGCCAGATCCGGCAGGGTCATGGCTTCGAGCATTTCAATGCGCCGGTACAGTGGATGACGGAAATCCCTGACCCGCGAATCCGCTACCAATGCTTCGCGGCCGCGACTGAGAAAGGCGTCGAGCAGCGGCAGGTTCTCGCGGTCGTACAAAACGTCGGCCACCAGGATCAGATCGAAGCGATCCGCCTCGGCGAAGAAATCCGTGGAGTAGCTCATCTGCACATCATTGAGTTCGGCATTCGCCTGGCACGCGGCAATCGCCAGCGGATCGAGGTCGCAGGCCACCACTTCCAGCGCGCCGGCCTTCACGGCGGCAATCCCGGCGATCCCGGAACCGGCGCCGAAATCCAGTACGCGTTTGCCACGGACCCACTCGGGAAATTCCGCCAGATAACGCGCCACCGCCAGACCACTGGCCCAGCAGAAACTCCAGTACGGCGGCTCGTGCAGGATCCGCCGGGTTTCGTCCGGGCTGAATTCCCGGGCCATGTTGTCGCCGTCGATCAGCCACAGCTGCAAATCGGTATCCGGCAACGCACAGGCTTTCAGCCGGGCATCACCGAGCAGTTCGCCCAGCGCCTGTTGCAGGTCCAGCGGTGCATTCATGGCGCTTTGACAAACTGCAGTTGGCCCAGGGCCTGAGTGGTCGGCTGGCTGATGGTCTGCGACGGCAGGTGCAGGATCAACTGGCCGGATTGAGTGGCGCGGCCACGCAGTTCAACCCGCGCGCCGACCGGGAACGCATCAGGATTGAAGCGCAGGCGAAACGGCAGAACCTGGTTGTTGCCGATCAGGCTGGAGCTGGCGAGCAATTGTTGCGGGCGACCTTTCTCGTCGATCACCAGCAGCGCCAGTTCGACTTCGGCGCCCGCCGGCACGCCTTGCAGGGTGCCGCTCAGTTCCCGTTGATACGCGGGCAGCGGGCCGAGGTCGGCTGCTTCCTTGGCCTTTTTCTGCGCCTGTTGCGGCGCCGGGCCCGGCGTTGGTGGCTGCGGCTTGGGCTTATCGCTGCCACAGGCCACCAGCAGGGCGAAAACACTGAGCAAAACGAGCGGTCGTAGCGACATTGGTGGCTCCGTCAAAATGAAATCCATGGATCAAACGATCATGGCAGTCTGTATACCGCAAAGCCTATGGCTTGTCTTGCCACCGGGATGCGCTACCATGGCCCTCCCTTTTTTTGTTGCCAGCCACCATGCACTGTCCCTTCTGCGGTGCCAACGACACCAAGGTCATCGACTCGCGTCTGGTCGCCGAGGGCGAACAGGTGCGCCGCCGGCGTGAATGCCTGGCCTGCGGCGAACGTTTCACGACGTTCGAGACGGCCGAACTGGTGTTGCCGCGCCTGATCAAAACCGACGGCAGCCGCCAACCGTTCGACGAAGAAAAACTCCGCGCCGGCATGCAGCGCGCCCTGGAGAAACGTCCGGTGAGCGTCGAGCGTCTCGAGTCCTCGCTGGTGCACATCAAACACAAGCTGCGCGCCACCGGCGAACGCGAGGTCAAATCCCTCGTGGTCGGCGAACTGGTGATGGCCGAGCTGCAAAAGCTCGATGAAGTCGCCTACATCCGTTTCGCTTCCGTGTACCGTCGCTTCCAGGACCTCAACGAGTTCCGCGAAGAGATCGACCGTCTCGCCCGTGAACCGGTGAAAGAATGACCACCGCCGCCGAGCAGGCCATCCTCGACGCCCGTTTCATGGCCCGGGCCCTGGAGCTGGCGCGCAAAGGGCACTACACGACGCACCCCAATCCACGGGTCGGCTGCGTGATCGTGCGCGACGGGCAGATTGTCGGCGAAGGCTGGCATGAGCGCGCCGGCGAACCCCACGCCGAAGTCCACGCCCTGCGCGCCGCCGGTGAGCTGGCCCGGGGCGCGACCGCTTACGTCACCCTCGAACCTTGCAGCCACCACGGCCGTACACCGCCCTGCGCCGATGCGCTGGTGAATGCCGGTGTCGGTCGGGTGGTCGCGGCGATGCGCGATCCGAATCCGCAAGTCGCCGGGCGCGGTCTGCAGCGTCTGGCCGATGCCGGCATTGCCACTGAAAGCGGTGTGCTGGAAAGCGAGGCGCGCAAGCTCAATCAAGGTTTTCTGAAACGCATGGAACACGGCTTGCCGTTCGTGCGGGTCAAGTTGGCCATGAGCCTCGACGGTCGCACGGCGATGGAAAGCGGCGAAAGCCAATGGATCACCGGCCCTGCCGCACGTTCGGCGGTGCAGCGCTTGCGCGCCCAGGCCAGTGTGGTGCTGACCGGCGCCGACACGGTGCTGGCTGATGGCGCACGCCTGACCGTCCGCGGCGATGAGCTGGGGCTGGATGTTGAACAAACCGCGCTGGCCCTGAGCCGTCCGCCGCTGCG
Source organism: Pseudomonas kribbensis (assembly GCF_003352185.1). Classification (GTDB taxonomy): domain Bacteria; phylum Pseudomonadota; class Gammaproteobacteria; order Pseudomonadales; family Pseudomonadaceae; genus Aquipseudomonas; species Aquipseudomonas kribbensis. The sequence continues at coordinate 5,593,045 of NZ_CP029608.1, read as the reverse complement.
GGTGTTGATCGATGGACGCCTGCGAGTGCCGCTGGATGCACCGTTCTTCAAGGCCGGCCCGGCGCTGGTCGCCACCTGCGTGGCCATCGAAGAACAGTACGCCCATGGCCCGGAATGCCTGATCGTGCCGGGTGATGACGGGCAGGTCGATCTGCATCAATTGCTGATCGAGCTGGCCAACCGTGGCGTCAACGAAGTGCTGGTCGAGGCCGGCCCGCGACTGGCCGGCGCGTTTGCCCGGCTCGGTCTGGTCGACGAGTTCGTGATCTTCATCGCCGGCAAGTTCCTCGGCTCCACGGCGCGTCCGCTGCTGGACTGGCCGCTAGCCTATATGAAGGATGCGCCGGAGCTGAAAATCACTGAAATTCGCGCGGTTGGCGATGACTGGCGAGTCACTGCAATCCCTGTCTCATCGGCGAGCGTATAATTCCCGGCCATCGCGTTAGCGCTGGCTTCGTTCTCAAGGAGAACCCCATGTTTACCGGCATCATCGAATCCATCGGCAGTATCCGCGCACTGACCCCAAAGGGCGGTGATGTGCGGGTGCATGTCGAAACCGGCAAGCTCGACCTGAGCGACGTCAAACTCGGCGACAGCATCGCGGTCAACGGCGTATGCCTGACCGCCGTTGAACTGCCGGGTGACGGCTTTGCCGCCGACGTCAGTCGCGAAACCCTCGACTGCACCGCCATGAATGACCTGAAAAGCGGCAGCCCGGTCAACCTGGAAAAAGCCCTGACCCCGACCACCCGTCTCGGCGGACATCTGGTCAGCGGTCACGTCGACGGTGTCGGCGAAGTGGTCTCGCGCAGCGACAATGCCCGCGCCGTGGAATTTCGCATCCGCGCGCCGAAGGAGCTGGCCAAGTACATCGCCCACAAAGGCTCGATCACCGTCGACGGCACCAGCCTGACCGTGAACGCGGTCGATGGCGCCGAATTCCTGCTGACGATCATTCCGCACACCCTGAGCGAAACCATCATGGCGTCCTACAAGCCAGGTCGCCGGGTGAACCTGGAAGTCGACTTGCTGGCGCGTTATCTGGAGCGTCTGCTTATGGGCGACAGGGCCGCTGAGCCTGACTCTTCACAAAAGCCTGGCGGTGGCATCACCGAAAGCTTTCTGGCCGCCAACGGCTACCTCAAATCCTGACTGAAGGGGGTGCCTTGTGGCGCTCAATAGCATCGAAGAACTGGTTGAAGACATCCGCCAAGGCAAGATGGTCATCCTCATGGATGACGAAGACCGCGAGAACGAAGGCGACCTGATCATGGCCGCCGAATGCTGCAAGGCCGAGCACATCAACTTCATGGCCAAGCACGCCCGTGGCCTGATCTGCATGCCGATGAGCCGCGAGCGCTGCGAAACCCTGAAGCTGCCGCTGATGGCGCCGCGCAACGGTTCCGGTTTCGGCACCAAGTTCACCGTGTCGATCGAAGCCGCCGAAGGCGTGACCACCGGCATCTCCGCCGCTGACCGCGCACGGACCGTGCAAGCGGCCGCGGCGAAAGACGCGAAAGCCGAAGACATCGTCAGCCCTGGCCACATCTTCCCGCTGATGGCCCAGGCCGGTGGCACCCTGGCCCGCGCTGGCCACACCGAAGCCGCCTGCGACCTGGCGCGCATGGCCGGTTTCGAGCCGAGCGGCGTGATCTGCGAAGTGATGAACGACGACGGCACCATGTCCCGTCGCGCCGAACTGGAAGCTTTCGCGGCTGAGCACAACATCAAGATCGGCACCATCGCCGACCTGATTCACTACCGGATGATCCACGAACGTACCGTTCAGCGGATTGCCGAGCAGCCACTGGACAGCGAACTGGGCCAATTCAACCTGGTGACCTATCGTGATTCCGTGGAAGGCGACGTGCACATGGCACTGACCCTGGGCACCGTCTGCGCCGAAGAGCCGACCCTGGTTCGCGTGCACAACATGGACCCGCTGCGCGACCTGTTGATGGTCAAACAGCCGGGCCGCTGGAGCCTGCGCGCCGCCATGGCTGCGGTTGCCGAGGCCGGCAGCGGTGTGGTGCTGTTGCTCGGTCACCCGCTGGATGGCGACGTGCTGCTGGCGCACATCCGTGAAACCGGCGATCAGGCGGCGGTGAAAAAACCGACCACCTACAGCATCGTCGGTGCCGGTTCGCAGATCCTGCGTGACCTCGGTGTACGCAAAATGCGCCTGATGTCGGCACCGATGAAGTTCAATGCGATATCCGGTTTCGATCTGGAAGTTGTAGAATACGTGCCCTCCGAATAATGACCGGTTGTTTCCGGACCCGAATTCGCGGCAAATAAATCACTGAGGGACGCGAAACAGACGCGTCCCGGCTCTTTAAGAGATCTGACGAATGACCCTGAAGACCATCGAAGGTACCTTCATCGCCCCTAAAGGCCGCTACGCTTTGGTAGTGGGCCGTTTCAACAGCTTCGTGGTTGAAAGCCTGGTCAGCGGTGCAGTTGATGCCCTGGTTCGCCACGGCGTGAGCGAAAGCGACATCACCATCATCCGCGCACCTGGCGCCTTCGAAATCCCGCTGGTTGCGCAAAAAGTCGCCCAGAAAGGCGAGTTCGCAGCAATCATCGCCCTGGGCGCGGTCATTCGTGGCGGCACTCCGCACTTCGAATACGTGGCTGGCGAATGCACCAAGGGCCTGGCCCAGGTGTCCATGGAATTCGGCGTACCGGTCGCTTTCGGCGTCCTGACCGTTGATTCCATCGAGCAAGCCATCGAACGTTCCGGCACCAAGGCCGGCAACAAAGGTGCTGAAGCTGCCCTGTCCGCTCTGGAAATGGTCAGCCTGCTGGCGCAGTTGGAGGCCAAGTGATTAGCGACGATAGCGATCGTTTCAACCCGCGCGATCCGAAACCTGCGGATGCCGGCAAGCCATCGAAGAGCGCCAAGCGCCGCGAAGCCCGTCAGCTCGCGACTCAGGCCCTGTATCAATGGCACATGGCCAAGGCTTCGCTGAACGAGATCGAAGCGCAGTTCCGGGTCGATAACGATTTCACCGATGTCGACGGCGCGTATTTCCGCGAAATCCTCCACGGGGTTCCGGCCAATCGCACCGAAATCGACACCGCGCTCAAGCCTTGCCTGGACCTGGCGATCGAAGAGCTGGACCCGGTTGAACTGGCGGTTCTGCGCCTGTCCACCTGGGAACTGCTCAAGCGCGTCGACGTGCCGTACCGCGTTGTGATCAACGAAGGTATCGAACTGGCCAAGGTCTTCGGTTCGACCGACGGCCACAAGTTCGTCAACGGCGTGCTCGACAAGCTGGCACCACGCCTGCGTGAAGCTGAAGTGAAGGCGTTCAAGCGCTAAAACGCGCTTGATACCTCATGGGCGAGTTTGAGCTGATCCGCAATTTCTTCGCCGCCGCGCCTTGTGCGCAGGGCGGCGAGGGCGTTGCACTGGGGATCGGTGACGACTGCGCCTTGCTGGCGGTTCCCTCCGGGGAACAGCTGGCGATTTCCACCGATACGCTGGTGGCCGGCGTGCATTTCGCCGATCCCTGCGATCCGTTTCTGCTCGGTCAGCGCTCGCTGGCTGTAGCGGTCAGCGACCTCGCTGCCATGGGCGCCACGCCCGTCGCCTTTACCCTTGCCCTGACTTTGCCGACGGTAACTGCCGATTGGCTGCAAGCCTATGCCCGTGGTTTGAACCGCATGGCGCAAAGCTGCAGTGTGACGTTGGTCGGAGGTGACACGACGCGCGGACCGTTGAGCCTGACCGTCACCGTGTTCGGTCGCGTCCCGGCCGGCCAGGCCCTGACTCGCAGCGGCGCGCAGCCCGGCGATCTGTTGTGCGTCGGTGGTGAGCTGGGCAATGCCGCCGGGGCCTTGCCGCTGGTGCTTGGCCAGCGCGAGGCTGAACCGCACATCGCCCAGCCGCTGCTCGATCACTACTGGTCGCCGCAACCGCAACTGGCCCTCGGTCAGGCCCTGCGCGGCAAGGCCACTTCGGCGCTGGATATCTCCGATGGCCTGCTCGCCGATTGCGGCCATATCGCACTGGCTTCGAAGGTTCGCCTCGAAGTCGAACGCGAGCGCGTGCCGCTGTCGGACGCGCTGGTGGCGTTTCTTGGCCAGCGCGGCGCCGAACGTGCGGCGTTGAGCGGTGGCGATGATTACGTGCTGGCCTTTACCTTGCCGTCCGTCGAATTGCCGGCGCTGCTGGCAGATGGCTGGTTGATTCACGTGATCGGGCGCGTGGCCGAGGGGCAGGGCGTGGTGCTGCTGGACCGCGAAGGGCATGACATCACCCCGCAAATCCGGGGTTATCAACATTTTCAGGAGTCACCGTGACAGATCACCCGAAACAGGTTCCCGGGGAATTCGTTCCGCCGTCGGTCTGGCGCAATCCCTGGCATTTCATTGCATTCGGCTTCGGTTCGGGCACCTTGCCGAAAGCACCGGGCACGTGGGGCTCGTTAGTTGCGCTACCCTTTATTCCGTTGTGGCAGATGTTGCCCGACTGGGGCTACTGGCTGATGCTCGGGATCACCATGCTGTTCGGCTTCTGGCTGTGCGGCAAGGTGGCCGACGATCTGCGGGTGCACGACCACGAGGGCATCGTCTGGGACGAGATGGTCGGGATGTGGATCACTCTGTGGCTGGTGCCGGAAGGCTGGTACTGGTTGCTCGCCGGGTTCCTGATGTTCCGCTTCTTCGACATCCTCAAGCCGTGGCCGATCCGCTGGATCGACCGGCATGTGCATGGCGGCGTCGGCATCATGCTCGACGACGTGCTGGCGGGCGTGTTCGCCTGGCTGGCGATGCAGGGGCTGGTGTGGATTTTCGCCTGATTTCAGGGCGTGGATGAGGGACACAGGGATGGCTCGACGCGGGTTGGCGATACTGTTTTTTATCCTGCTGGGTGCGGTTGCCCATGCACAGGATGCGCCGCCGTCGGTCATTCACCTGGCCAGTGAAGACTGGGAAGACTACACCGCCGCCGATGGCCACGGCCTGGGCTGGGACGTGCTGCGCAAGGTGTTCGAACCCGCCGGCGTGACTCTGGATATCCGTACCGTGCCGTATACCCGCTCGGTGGGCCTGGTGCAGTTGAAGGAAGTCGACGCGCTGGTCGGCTCCTATCGCGGTGAGGCCGAGCAGGTTCTGTATCCCAAATGGAACTTCGATTCCGATCACATCTACGCACTGGGCCTGGCCAGCAACCCGGCACCGACCGAGGCCACTCTCGGCAAATACCGGCTGGCCTGGGTGCGGGGTTATCGATACGAGACCTACCTGCCGAACATCAAGCGCTACAACCAGATCGAACGCCGCACCGGGATCCTGTCGATGCTCAAGCAGGGGCGGGCGGATTACTACATCGATGCGCTGACGGAAATCGAAGCGGTGGTGAGAAATGCCGCCGACCCTTCGCAATACCGTTATTCGCATCTGGCTGAGTTGCCGCTGTACCTCGGCTTCGCCGACACCCCTCAGGCCCGTGCGCTGATGTCGATCTATGACCAGCGCATGGATCAGCTGGTGAAAAGCGGCGAATTGAAGCCCATCTTCGAACGCTGGAAACAGCCGTATCCGTTCGACCGGGGGCAATGACGGCAGGCCAGTCATCAAACTTTTTGATCGTTATGGCCGATAATTCAGCCTAAGCGTCTGCCGGAACCTGCTGTTACAATGCCGCCCAGCGAATCTCGGACTTTTTAGATCAGGAGCACACCGGTGCCTGTCGTTTTTGTCGCCGCTTCCAAGCTGCCAACGCCTTTTGCGCAATTCACCATGCACGGTTTTCTCGATGAAGCCACCGGCCGCGAGCACGTCGTGCTGAGCCTGGGTGAGATTGCCGACGGTGCCCCGGTACTCGGCCGGTTGCACTCCGAATGCCTGACCGGCGATGCCTTGTTCAGCCAGCGTTGCGACTGCGGCTCGCAACTGGAAGCTGCGTTGAAGGCGATCGCCCGCGAAGGTCGTGGCGTGTTGCTGTACCTGCGTCAGGAAGGTCGTGGCATTGGCCTGCTGAACAAGATCCGTGCCTACGAATTGCAGGACGGCGGCGCCGACACCGTTGAAGCCAACGAGCGCCTGGGCTTTGCCGCCGACCAGCGTGACTACGCGATGTGCCTGCCGATGCTGGAGCATCTGGGCGTGAAATCCCTGCGCCTGATGACCAACAACCCGCGCAAGGTCAAAGCCCTGACTGACATGAACATTGTCGTCGCCGAGCGCGTACCGCTGCACACCGGCCACAACCCGCACAACAAACTCTACCTGGCGACCAAGGCCAGCAAGCTCGACCACATGATGGGCAATGAACATCAGGGCGAGGTAGACCGGGCGTGACCCGCGGTCAGGTGCGCCGCCGCCTGTCGGTCGCCTGGTGGAAATACCTGGCGCTGGCACTGGTGCCGCTGTTCGTGCTCAACGCCGTATTCGGCGAGAGCGAAGCGATCATGCCGGTGCTGGCGATGCCGTTGTTCATTGCCGGTGTGGCCTCGATGTTTGTCAGCCTGAAGTTCTTCGGCCGCTACAAACATGCGCTGATCGCCACGCAAAAAGCCCTCGATACCCCGGATGAACCCGCTGCGTGGATTGCCCTCGCGGCTCGTCGTCGCACGGCGTTTCTGGCGGCGGGGTTGCCGGCGTGGATCGGCGCACTGGCGGTGTTCGTCGGCCTGGAGGCCGTGCCGCTGATGCTGCTGGCGCTGTCCACGGCGGTGCTGTTCTACCTCTACCGTATCCCGCGTCAACTCGGTTGATGCGTCGTCTCTGGCTGGCGGTACTGCTGCTGGCCGTCAGCAGCGAAACCCTGGCCGCCCTGCGGGTGGTCAGTCTCGCGCCATCCTTGTCTGAAATTGTTGTTGAACTGGATTCGGCCGACCTGCTGGTGGGCGTGCTGGATGCCGGTGACCGACCGTCCGCAATCAAGGATGTGCCTTCGGTGGGCCGTTATGGCCAGCTCGACATGGAGCGGCTGCTCAGCCTCAAACCTGACTTGTTGCTGCTGTGGCCCGGCAGTGTCGGCCCGGCCCAGCGCGATCAGCTCAAGCGCCTGAACATTCCGACCTTCGTTGCCGAACCCCACAGTTTCGAGCAGTTGACCATGCAGATCGAAGCCATCGCTGCGCAGCTCGGTCGTCCTGAGCGCGGGGTTGAACGGGCGGCCGAGCTGCGGCGCAAGACTGATGAGCTGCGCCAGCGCTATCGACGGGAAACGCCGCTGCGGGTGTTCTATCAAGTCTGGGACAAGCCGCTGTACACCATCGGCGGCGGGCAGATCATCAGCGATGCGCTTGAAGTGTGCGGCGCACGCAATGTGTTTGCCGACCTGACGCTGCCGGCGCCGCAGGTGAGCATCGAAGCCGTATTACAGCGTGATCCCGAGGTGATTCTGGCCGGCGATCAGCCGCAACTGGATGCGTGGAATGCCTGGCCGCAGGTGGCGGCGGTGAGGCACAGGCAGTTGCTGTTGGTCACCGATAAAGGTCTGGAGCGTCCAAGCGGGCAGATGATCGAGGCGACGGCCAAACTCTGCCAGTTGATTGCGCCAGACCGCTGACCGCTAGAGCTGCGGCGTCCAGGTCACCCCGAACATGAATGCCCGGCCTTCCTCACGATAGCCATACTGACTGCCGTCATGGCTGTACAGCGCCCGGCTGTAACCCTTGTCCAGCAGGTTATCCACCTTGAAATCCAGCTTGATCTCACGGTCCAGCGCCCAGCTGCTGCGCAGTCCCAGCAACGCATAACCACCCAATGGCTGCTGATTGTGCAGGTCGTCATAACTGCTGCTGACGGCCTGCCAACTGGCGCCGAGGCCGAGGCGATCGAACTGCCGATCCAGATCCCAGCTCAAGGTACGACGGGCACGCCGCGCCAAGGTGTGGCCGGTGTCGCGGTCGCGGGGATCGATGATTGCCACGCCGAGGTTGCTCTGCCAGCCGAAAAGGTCCTGTTTCAGCGCTGCTTCGAAGCCGTTGATCCGTGCCGAGGCGACGTTCTCTGGAGGGTTGCCGTCAGCGGCGATAATCGCGTCCTTCAGATCTGTACGATAAATCGACGCCTCTATGCGGCTGCTGTCATTCAACTGGCTGCGCCACTGCAACTCATAGCTTTTGGAGGTTTCCGGCTTCAGATCCGGATTGCTGTACTTCGGGTAGTACAGGTCGTTGAAAGTAGGGGCACGGAATCCTTCGCTGTAGCTCAAGAGCAGATCGTTGTCGGGATTGACCGGCAACGTCAGGGTGCCGCTCCAGCTGTTCTGGCCGCCGAACTGCTGGTTGTCGTCACGACGCAGGCCCAGTTCGGTGGAGAAACTGTCGGCCTGATAACGATGCTGGATAAACGCGGCGCGATTCCAGCGGCTGTCTTCGTCGAACGCGGTGCTGCTGTTGATCCGGTCTTCGTACCAGTCGCCGCCAAGGATCAGGCTGTTGCGTGAATCCAACGTCAGGTCGTTCTGCCAATTCACCGAATCCCGGTAGGTGTTGAACACAGAGCGTTCGTCGCTGAGCTTGTCGAACGTCTTTTCGCGATTTTCGCTATGACCGAACTCGACGCGGGCTTTCCAGATTTCGTTAATCCGAGCGTCTAAGTAACTACTGACGCTGCTGACGTCAAAGTCACTATATTGCTGTTGTTGATAGGACTGCTTTGTCGGGAAGTCATATCTACCGTAGGGACTGTCGAACTCGCTTTTGCCACGGTTATCCAGCAGGTTGGCGCCCACTTCGATGTCATCGGTCAGCGCATGGCTGAGGCTCAGGCTGATGGATTTGTTGCGGTAGGCATCGTGATCGCTGTCGCTGGGATAGGACTCGTGGGTGCGGTCGATCCCGGCGGTTTCATCGAGGCTGGCGCCGAGGTTGAAACGGGTTTTCTCATCGCCGCCGGACAGACCGACACTGCGCTCCCAGGTCTGGTTGCTGCCGAAGCCGACATGCATTCGCGGCTGTAAGCCTTGCTCAGCGCCGCGCCGGGTGAAGATCTGAATCACCCCGCCAATCGCATCGCTGCCGTAGATCACCGAGCGTGAACCGCGCAGCACTTCGACGCGTTCTATCTGCTCAATGTTGAGGTGTTGCAGGTTGCTGTCGCCGGAGGTGGAATTGCCGATGCGCTGGCCATCGACCAGCACCAGGCTCTGTGCCGATTGCGTGCCGCGAATGTAGATCCCCGGCAGACTGCCGCGCCCGCCGGTTTGTGCCACTTGCACGCCGGGTACCCGTTGCAGCAGATCGGTGACGCTGCGCGGTTGCAGGCGCTCGATGTCTTCGCGGGTGAATACGGTGTTGGCAGCGCTGCTGTCGTTGCGCGCTTCCACCTGGCGGTTGGCGCTGATCAGCACGTCCGGCAGCTTCAGGGCCTGATCGCGTTCGAAGGTGTCGGCGAGGGCGTTGGTGATTGGCAGCAGGAGGAGGGGCAGGGCGAGACGCGAGAGGTTCATCGGTATTCCGTCGGTATTTCCGGTGTGCGCAAATCAATGTGGGAGCGAGCCTGCTCGCGATTGCGGTGTGTCAGTCGGCATTGAAGTGACTGACAGTACGCTATCGCGAGCAGGCTCGCTCCCACATGGGCATTGCGTTTTACTTGTTAAGCAGCTCCAGGCGCTCTCGCACCGCCGCTTCGATCCCGGCTTCGTCCAGACCGCACTCGGCCAGCATCTGCGCCGGTTTGGCGTGCTCGACGTAAATGTCCGGCAAGCCAAGGTGCAGCACCGACTTGAGGATATTCTCGCGAGCGAGGAATTCGCTGACCGCGCCACCGGCACCGCCCATGATCGCGTTCTCTTCGATGGTCACCAGCAGGTCGTGGCTGTTCGCGATTTCGCGTACCAGTGCTTCGTCCATCGGCTTGACGAAACGCATGTCGACCACGGTGGCGTCCAGGGTTTCGGCGACGTTCAGCGCTTCGGCCAGCTGCACGCCGAACACCAGCAAGGCAACGTTGCTGCCCTGACGACGAACCACACCCTTGCCGATCTCGATCGGTTCGAGGTTCTTCTCGATGGTCGCGTTCGGGCCGGTGCCACGCGGGTAACGCACCGCCGCCGGGCCGTTGTACAGGTGGCCGGTGGTGAGCATCTTGCGCAGTTCGTTTTCATCGCTCGGGGTCATGATCACCATGCCCGGGATGCAGCGCAGGAACGACAGGTCGAAGCTGCCGGCGTGGGTCGGGCCGTCTTCGCCCACCAGACCGGCGCGGTCGATGGCGAACAGCACGTCGAGGTTCTGCACCGCGACGTCATGCACCAGTTGGTCGTAACCGCGTTGCAGGAACGTCGAGTAGATCGCCACCACCGGCTTGGCGCCTTCGCAGGCCATGCCGGCCGCGAGGGTCACGGCGTGCTGCTCGGCAATCGCCACGTCGAAGTAGCGCAGCGGGAAACGTTCGCTGAACGCCACCAGGTCCGAGCCTTCCTTCATCGCCGGAGTGATGCCCACCAGGCGCGGGTCGGCAGCGGCCATGTCGCACAGCCATTCACCGAACACGCCGGAATACTTCGGCCCGCCGGCCTTTTTCGGCGCAGCGGCCGGGGCGTCCAGCGGCTCGAGTTTGGTGATGGCGTGGTAACCGATAGGGTCGACTTCCGCCGGGGCGAAGCCTTTGCCTTTCTTGGTGACGATGTGCAGGAACTGCGGGCCTTTCAGATCGCGCATGTTGCGCAGGGTGGCGATCAGGGTCGGCAGGTCGTGGCCGTCGATCGGGCCGATGTAGTTCCAGCCCAGCTCTTCGAACAGGGTGCCGGGAACCAGCATGCCTTTGGCGTATTCTTCGGTGCGACGGGCGATTTCCCAGGCGCCGGGCAGGCGCGACAGCACTTTCTTGCTGCCTTCGCGCATGCTCGCGTAGGTGCGGCTGGAAAGGATTTTCGCCAGATAGTTCGACAGACCGCCGACGTTGCGCGAGATCGACATGTCGTTGTCGTTGAGGATCACCAGCATGTTGGCGTTCACTTCCGGCGCATGGTTCAGCGCCTCGAACGCCATGCCGGCGGTCAGCGCGCCGTCACCGATCACCGCAATCGCCTTGCGATCACTGTTCTGCAGGCGGGCGGCGATGGCCATGCCCAGTGCGGCACTGATCGAGGTGCTGGAGTGGCCGACGCCAAAGGTGTCGTACTCGCTCTCGGAGCGGCGCGGGAAGGCGGCGATGCCGTCCTTCTGGCGCAGGGTTTCCATGCGCTCGCGACGACCGGTGAGGATCTTGTGCGGATAGGCCTGATGACCAACGTCCCACACCAGCCGGTCGTCCGGGGTGTCGAAGACGTAATGCAACGCGATGGTCAGCTCGATGACGCCCAGGCCGGCACCGAAATGCCCACCGGTCTGGCCGACCGTGTAGAGCAATTCCAGGCGCAACTCATCAGCCAGGGTTTCCAGCTCGGCTTCGCCTAACCGGCGCAGGCCGTCCGGCGTGTTCGCGCGGTCGAGCAGGGGCGTGGTCGGGCGCTTGCGGGGAATCTCATGGAACGTCGTGGGCATCAGGCGAATCGTTATAGGTATAAAAGATGCGGCAGTTTACCTGATGCATCGTCCCCTGCCCACGCGTTGGTCTTTTTTGGCTGATTAGCCTTTAGTTGCGTCGGTCGACGATATACCGGGCCAGATCGCGCAACGGCTCGGCAGCCGCGTCAAACGGTCGCAGCGCGTGCAGGGCCTGATCGCGCAGTTCCAGGGCATAGGCCTTGGCGGCGTCGAGGCCAAGCAGGGCCGGGTAGGTCGGCTTGTCGCGGGCAATGTCCGCGCCCTGGCGTTTGCCGAGGGTTTCGGTATCGCTTTCGACGTCGAGGATGTCGTCCTGCACCTGGAACGCCAGGCCGATGGCCTGTGCATAACTTTGCAGGGCCTTGAGTTCATCCTTCTCGGCGCGGCCGCTGGCCAGGGCGCCGAGTTTGACGCTGACTTCGATCAGGGCGCCGGTCTTGTGCCGGTGCATCTGTTCGAGGGCTTTTTGATCGAGCTTGAGGCCGACCGAACCGAGGTCGATGGCCTGGCCGCCGACCATGCCGGCCGGGCCTGCCGCGTGCGCCAGCGCCGTGACCTGTTGCAGGCGGATATCCGCGCTCAGGTCGCTCAGACGCGGGTCGAGCAGGGCGCTGAACGCCAGGCTCTGCAGGCCGTCACCGGCGAGAATCGCGCAGGCTTCATCGAATTTCTTGTGAGTGGTCGGCTGGCCGCGACGCAGATCGTCGTCGTCCATCGCCGGCAAATCGTCGTGTACCAGCGAGTAGGCGTGAATCAGCTCCACTGCACTCGCCGCGCCGTTGGCCTGCTCGGCCTTGCCGCCGAGGGCTTCGCACGCGGCGTAAGCCAGCAGCGGACGCACGCGTTTGCCGCCGTTCATCACGCTGTAGCGCATCGCTTCGTAAAGCCGCGCCAATTCCGGCAGCGGTGCGTTGAACAGGGTTTCCAGTGCCGCATTGACCCGCGCCTGGCTGGTCGCCGAATACGCCGCGATCATTCTGGCTGGTCCGCGTCGAAGGGTTCCTCGGCCAGCTCGCCATCGCGCTCCAGCAGCACCTGGACCTTTTGCTCGGCCTGGGCCAGCGCTGCCTGGCAGTCACGGGTCAGACCGATGCCCTGCTCGAAAGCGGTCAGCGAGTCTTCCAGCGACAATTCACCGTTCTCCAGACGCTCGACCAGTGTTTGCAGGTCGGCGAGGGACTGTTCGAAATCCAGTGCAGCTTTTTTGCGGGCCATGGCGGCTAATTCCGGTTGACGTTAAACCGGCGCGACACTAGCAGATAGGGGGTTTATGGGCAAATGAGCGGCGGTTTCACGGCCATCCCGGGCGGATGGGAAACGGGTTTTGAACGTGATGGAAATTATTCGGCTCATTTCGTGAGCCGAATAAGTCCGCTATTCGGCTCACGCCTGGTCAATGTGCGTGATTCCTACCGCATTTCAAGATGTATCCGATTGTTAAAAAACTGCCGAATCGCTAACCTTCGCGCCTTCTACGACCCGACAGTCACGGGTCTTTCAGACGAAACGCAGTTTTCACCGCTGTGAAGTACCGAGGATCGGGTGCAAGGTTTCGTTCAGGCATGGCAGGAGGCATTACATGCGTTCATTTCTTTTGCTGCTGATCGGCCTGGCCTGCGTGCCGGCGCTGTCGGCTGCGCAGACCAATCCGATCAGCGCCGAGATGTCGGAACCGGTGGGCGGCTGGCGCTACAACGGTTTGCTCGACCGCAGTGAAAACCCGCAAGTCGCCTATCCCACGCCGCCCATCGATCGCGGCATCCAGCGTAATCGCACGATGATTCAGGGCCAGCTCAAGGCCATTGGCAATCAGCGCGGGCCGCACACCCTGGCGGTCAACGGCAATCCGCTGAACCTGTACACCGACGACGATGGGCGTTTCGCCCGGCCCTATGCGTTCGGCGCCGGCTCCAACAGCGTCGAAGTGCGCAGTGCCGAAGGCCAGTCGCTCAAGCGCGTGCAGTTCTACGAAGCGAACAACCTGCGCACACCGGCGCGGATTCGTGTGGTGCTCGGCTGGGACGATCCCAAGGCTGAACTCGACCTGCACATCATTACCCCGGACGGCCAGCATGCGTTTTTCGCCCACACGGCGTTGACCAACGGCGGCGGTCTGGACCCGGACGGCGTCGACGGCCCCGGCCCGGAAATGTTCACCATGACCGCGCCGCTGCATGGCACCTATCTGGTTTACGTCAACTATTGGGGCAACTTCGGCGACGGCGGCTATAACTTCGAGGAGGCCAGCAACCAGAACGAGGTCATCACCTCGCAGATCACGCTGGTGCTCAACGAAAACACCGTCGACGAAAAACGCGAAACGTTCATCGTGCCCCTGCGGGCCATCGGTGATCTGCTGCTGGTCAAGACTTTCAACTATTAAGCATCCCGCACCACGGATGAACTGCCGAGCTTTGGGAACATGAGCGAGAAGATGAGCGAAAACACTGAGACCCCGGCGACCGCCGCACCCACCGCCAAACCTTCCCGGCGCTGGCCGTTGCTGGTGGCCGGGCTGTGCCTGGTGGCCGGCGTGGCGGGCGGGCTCGGCTGGTTGATGCACAAGCCCAAAGTGCCGGCGGCGGCACTGGCCAGTGACAAGCTCGGCCTGAGCCGTCCGGATGCGCTGCTGGAAACCCGTTCCCTGAGCCAGTTGCCCAAGGACCTGCTGACGGTGCCGTTCCTCAAGGCCACGCTGACCGAGGATTTCGTCTTCTATTACGAAACCCACGCCGACCGCCTCGGGCTGATCGGCAGTCTGCGTCGGATCATCTACGAGCATGACCTGAAGCTGCAGGACAGCCTGATCGAGCAGCTCTTCGATCAACCGGCAGACGTGGCGCTGTGGCGCGGCGCCGATGGTCGCCTGAAGGATTTCCTGCTGGTGATGGATCGCGGCGGGCTGGCCAAGCTGCTGGAGCCGCTGGCGAAAGTCGCTCTGGACGATTCGCAACTGAGCGTCTTCAGCACCCTGAAAGTCGGCGGTGAGGACGTGCCGCTGTATCAACTGACCTACAACGCCAGCAAATCCCTGCTGTTCGCCTCCCGTGGCGACAAACTGGTGGTGCTGTCGAATCCGGCCAAGTTCTACGACCCGGAAAGTGGCGCTTCCGAAGAGTCCGGCCATGTTTCGCCGCAGGCTTTGGCGGCGCTGCTCAACGGCGAAAAACTGTTCCCCGAAGCGTTCGGGCTGCCGGCCAAGACGCCTGAAACCAGGCAGCGTCTGTCGGTCAATTCCAGCGTCCTGGCCATGGGTTATCAGCGTTTCATCCCGAATTTCGCCGGCCTGCGTTTCGACATGGACGACAAGGGCTGGCACAGCTTCCTGGCCATGGATGAACTGGACAACCAGCCGGACTTCGATTTCAAACCGGTCTGGCAAGCCATGCCGCTGGGCGCCAGTGCCTGCGTGACCTTGCCGGTGGCCGCCGAGCCGCAGAAACCGTTGCTGGTGAAACTCGGCGCCGAAGAAGCGGTGGCGCAGAAACTCACCGAACACGTGGCCGGCGCGGCGGGCCTGTGCTGGTACGCCGATTCGCGGCTGTACACGCCGTTGCTGGTGGCCAGTCTGAAAGACGAGGACAGCGGCAAACTCGACGCTGATATCGGCACGCTGTTCGATTCGATGGTCGGCGCCTACGAAAGCAAGGTCGACGACCACGCGTTCCCGGTGGTCGAGAAGCAGGAAGGCCAGAGCCACCTCTGGCAGCGTCAGGTCAGCTCCAACTTCGGCCCTTACGCGGCCAAGGATGCCGAGAACCCGGACGCGATCACCGGCCGTGCCTTCATGAAAGTCAGCCTCGCGCGTCACGGTTCGACGCTGCTGTTTTCCCTCGACGACAAACTGGTCGACAAGGCCCTCGGTACCCTCGACAAACGCTTCCCGCCGATGGCCGATGTGTTGCCGAAGGACGTGCTGATGCCGATCTACTTCGGCCCGGATTCCATGGCGCAACTGATGCAACAGGAAACCCTCGACAGCCTGCCGCAGGACATGGAGCCGGTGTTCTACAACGCCGCGCAAACCTACCTGATCCCGAAACTGCGCACCCTCGGCGGCATGGGCAAATACGCCCTGACCTTGCCGGAAGGCAGTGAGCCCGACGGCCACTGGCAATGGCTGCCGCTGGAGTGGAAAGCGCTGTGACGGCATTGATCCGCAGCCTCGGCCTGCTCGCGCTGTTACTGAGCGCGGGTGCCCGAGCGGTCGAAGCGCCGGCGCTCGATCCTGCGCAGTCTCAGGTTTTTCGCGCCTGGTTCGTGCGCATCGCCCAGGAGCAGTTGAGCAAAGGCCCGAGCCCGCGCTGGTATCAGCAGGACTGTGCCGGGTTGGTGCGGTTTGCCGCCAACGAAGCGCTGAAAGTCCATGATGACAAATGGCTGCGCAGCAACGGCGTGTCCAACCGCTACCTGCCGCCGGAGCTGTCGTTGAGTGACGAGCAACGCAAGTTCGCCCAGCAATGGCAGCAGGGCGGCGGCAAGGTCGGCCCCTACGTCAACGCGATCAAACTGATTCAGTTCAACAGCCATCTGATCGGCCGCGACGTGTCCCAGGCACGGCCCGGCGATCTGATGTTTTTCGATCAGGGCGATGACCAGCACCTGATGATCTGGATGGGCCGCTACATCGCCTATCACACCGGCACGACCACCCCAACCGACAACGGCATGCGTTCGGCAAGCCTGCAGCAACTCATGACATGGAAGGACACCCGATGGATACCCGACGCAGCCAACCCCAACTTCATCGGCGTCTATCGACTGAACTTTCTCTCCCAATGACCGGTGCCCGCATGCTGCGTTTACTGCCTTTTCTGTTGCTGTTAGCCCTGCCGTTTTCGGCGGTGAATGCCGAAGACTCCGTCGAGCCAAGCGGCTACACGCCGGTGTCCGGTGAAAGCTTCTTCCTGTTGGCCGACAGCAGTTTCGCCAGCGACGAGCAGGCGGTGGTGCGCCTCGAAGCGCCGGGTCGTGACTACCGTCGTTTCCGCATGGAACCGTACGGCGGAGCCGATATTCGCGTGTACAAGATCGACAAGCCGCTGGACTTCCTCAAGCGCCAGAAGAACCTGCACCGCGTAGTCAGCGACGGTCAGTTCAAGGGCGAAGGACTGTCGAACACCCTCGCGTACCTATGGGATAACTGGTATCGCAAATCCCGTCGGGTGATGCAGCGTGCCTTCTCCTACGAGTCGCGCCAGCAAGTCACCGAGGAAGTGCCAGAACTGAAGATGGGCAACGCCATCGCCGCGCCGACGCCGTACGACGCGCAACCGCAGTTCGCTCTGATTCCGGGCCTGCCGGTGGTCAGCCAGTTCCGCTATCCGCTGTGGCAGGCCAAGCCGATCCAGCCTCCGGCCGGGGTCAATCTGGCCGGGTCGTCCAGCGAGTTTGTCAGCGTTGCGCCGGGTAACGTGTACATCCCGTTGGGCAACCTGAAACCGGGCCTGTATCTGGTCGAAGCGCTGATCGGCAAGTACCGCGCGACCACCATGGTTTTCGTTTCCAACACCGTCGCGGTGAGCAAGATTGCCGGTGATGAATTGCTGGTGTGGGCCGCGCGCAAACACGAAGGCAGCTCGGTGCCGAAGGTCAATGTGCTGTGGACCGACGGCCTCGGCGTGATGAGCAGCGGCGCCACCGACACCGATGGTCTGCTGCGCCTGAAACATGTCAGCCCGGAGCGTTCGTTCGTCATTGGCGAGGACGAAGAGGGCGGGGTGTTCGTCTCGGAAAACTTCTATTACGACAGCGAAATCTATGACACCAAACTCTACGCCTTCACCGACCGGCCGCTGTATCGCCCGGGCGATTGGGTGTCGCTGAAAATCGTCGGACGTGAATTCAAGAACGCACGGGATTCGGTATTGCCGGGAGCGGCGGACGTCAATGTCAGCGTGCTCGATGCCACCGGCACCGAGTTGCAGCGCCTCGACCTGAAACTCGATTCGAAGGCCGGCACCCAGGGCCGTTTCCAGTTGCCGGACAACGCGGTGGCCGGTGGTTATGAGCTGCGTTTCAACTACAAGGATCAGGCCTACAGCAGCGCGTTCCGGGTGGCCGAGTACATCAAGCCGCACTTCGAAATCTCGCTGAATCTGGCCAAGCAGGATTACCGCACTGGCGATCCGGTGAAGGGCAGCCTGGTGCTGCTGTACCCGGACGGCAAACCGGTGGCCAACGCCAAGCTGACCCTGAGCCTACGCGCCCAGCAACTGTCGATGGTCGACAACGAGCTGCAATACCTCGGGCAATTCCCGGTGGAACTGACCAGCACCGAACTGACCACCGACAGCAAAGGCAACGCGACCCTCGACCTGCCGGCCGCCGACAAGCCGAGCCGCTACATGCTTACCGTGTTCGCCAGCGATGGCGCGGCGTACCGGGTCAAGACCACCAAGGAAATCCTCATCGACCGTGGCGCCGCCAGCTTCCGTCTGACTGCGCCGCAGCGTTTCAGCGCAGTCGGTGACAAGGTCGCGTTCAGCTACGCCAACGAAGGCGGCAGCGAACAGGCGCAGGCCGTAGTGCCGAGCGGCTACAGCTGGGTACGTCTGGAAGACCAGACCACCGGCGAAGGCAAACTGGTGGCGAATGACAAAGGCTTCAGCGTGACGTTCGATCGTCCGGGCACCTACAACCTGTCGCTGAAGGATCAGTTCGGCCGGGTGCTTGGCGGCACCGGTCATTCCGTTACCGGCGATGGCGTCAAGGCCGTGCCGGGCACCGTGGAAATCGTCCTCGACAAGCCCGAGTACAAGGCTGGCGACGAAGCACTGGCGCTGATCACGTTCCCGGAGCCGGTCAGCGATGCGCTGCTGTCGCTGGAACGCGACAAGGTTGAAGCCACCGCGCTGCTGGCCAAGGGCGGCGACTGGCTGAAACTGGAAAAACTCAGTGAAACCCAATACCGCGCTCGCATCCCGGTGAAGGACAACTTCGCGCCGAACCTGACGTTCTCGGTGCTGTACACCAAGGGCGGTCAGTACAGCTTCCAGAACGCCGGGATCAAAGTCGTCGCGCCGCAGATCGACGTGGCGATCAAGACCGACAAAGAGACCTATCAGCCGGGCGATACCGTGACGGTCGACCTGACCACGCAGTTCGCCGGCAAGGCTGTACCGGCGCACCTGACGGTCAGCGTGGTCGACGAAATGGTCTACGCGCTGCAACCGGAAGTCGCGCCGACCATCGACCAGTTCTTCTACCACCCGCGCCGCAACAACGTGCGCACCAGCGCCAGCCTGTCGTTCATCAGTTACGACGTGGCATTGCCGGGCAGCCCCGGCGCGCCGGGCAAGGCCAATCGTAGTGAACGCGGGGTAAAAGTGCTGGAGCGGCCGCGTCGCGAAGACGTCGACACCGCCGCGTGGCAGCCAGAGTTGCTGACCGATGCCGACGGCAAGACTCGCTTCACCTTCAAGATGCCGGACTCGCTGACCCGCTGGCGCATCACCGCGCGGGCGATTGCCGATGACGGTCAGGTCGGGCAGAAGAAGCAGTTCGTCCGCTCGGAAAAACCGCTGTACCTGAAGTGGAGCGGACCGAGCAAATTCCGTAAGGGCGATCAGCCGCAACTCGGCGTGTTCGCCTTCAGCCAGGCCGAGAAACCGGTCAAGGCTGAACTGGTGACGCACTACGCCGGCGCTGAACAGCGCCTGCCGGTGACCCTCAACAACGGCATCAACTACCTGCCGCTGCCGGCATTTGCGTTGGCCACTGGCGAGTGGACGGCCGAACTGGTGCAGGACGGCAAAACCGCCGACGCCCTCACTGTGCGCCTGACCGCGACCGGAGAAGGCTGGCAAGTGACGCAGACTCAGAGCCTCGACGTGGCCAGCGGCGACACGCCGTTGACTCTGCCGGCGGATGCCACCGACATTCGCCTGCGTCTGGATGACAGTCCGCAAGCGCTGTTCCGTTCGGCCCTCGACGATCTGCTCAGCTATCCGTACGGCGGCGTCGAGCAGACCGCCAGCCGCTTGCTGCCGCTGAGCATCGCTTATCCGTCGCTGGCGTCGAGCCCGCAGATTCGCGATCGCCTGCGCCTGATCATGCAGAACAGCCGTCTGCGTCTGGTGCAAATGGCCGGGCCGTCGGCGAGCTTCACCTGGTGGGGCTTCGACGGCGAGCCGGATGCGTTCCTCACCGCTTACGCCTATTACGCCGACTGGAACGCCAGCCAGGTGCTGGAACTGACCCTGCCGCCGGAGCACTGGCAGCGGGTGCTGGAGGTCTACGCCAAGCAGGCGCCGAATACGCCATTGCTGCAACGGGCGCTGATTCTGTCGTTCGCCAAGCAGATGCACTTGCCGGTCAACACGCTGCTCAGCGGCTTGATGGAGGATCTGGCCAAGGCCGGGGAAGGCAATGCCGCGAACCTGATGGACGACGGTGAAGACAGCCTGGTGATGAGCGATCCGGATTCGGCGCTCGGTCTGGCGGCGGCGCGGGTTTTGACCGCCTCGCTGGCGACCCAGTCGAAAGTCGCTCTGCCGGATGCGTTCAATCGTCAGCTGGGCGCTGCGCAACAGCGTTTGGCCGTCAGCTCTCAACCGTTTGTCGAAGCATTGAACCTGTCGCTGCAACCGTTCGATCAGGCCCGTGCGTCAGCGCTGCTGCAACGCCTGTTGCCGCAGCAATCGACCCTCGAGCGTGCGCTGGCGCTGACCTGGCTGCAACGCAGCATCGCCCAGGCGTCGCCGACCATCGCGCTGGCGCCGGGCGAAGGCTGGAAGAAAAACTACGGCGCGACCGGCGAGATGTATTGGACGTGGCAGGGTGCTGCGTCGGTGCCGAGTGTGTTGTCGGTGTCGGGCACTCAGGAGCGTCCGTTGCGTGCGGCGCTGAGTTTCCAGACCCAGCAACCGGCGGTCGATCCGATGGCGGTGACCATCACCCGTCGCCTGTCGCGTCTGGTGCCGGGTGACGAAGCCTTTACCTTCAAACTGGAGCCGGTCGGCACCAAACCGTTGTCCAGCGACAGCCTGTACCTGGACGAAGTGATCCTCACCAGCAAGGCACCGAAACCGCTGCGCTACGGCATGCTGGAAGTGCCGCTGCCGCCGGGCGCCGATGTCGAGCGCACCACGTGGGGCATCAAGTTGCAGGGCAAGGACGGCACCGAGCCGACCGCGCTGGAGAAAGCGCGGTTCGAACCGGGCCAACTGGCCTACGCCGTGCCGGTGGATGCGCTGAGCGGTGAATTGCGTCTGCGGCATCTGGTGCGCTTCTCGCAGAAGGGCCAGTTCAACTTGCCGCCGGTGCGTTTCACTCAGGTCTACGCGCCGCAGCATCAGGCCCAGGAAGCGAAAGCCGCCCTCGGCCAGGTCACGGTCAACTGACATGAACCGGCCGCTGCTGTGGCTGATGTTGTGTGTGATTCCTGCGCTGGCGACGGCGCAGGATGAACCGCTGCGCGTGGCCTACAAAGGCGAGTTGCTGTCGTTGAGCACCACGCAATTGACCGCTCGCGAGCCGTTGCCGTCGTCGCTGGATACGCCGCTGGGCAGTCTGTGGAAGGTGTTTGTCTACGCCTGGCTGGTGGATACCGGTGCGCAAGAGCCGGCGTATGAGTGCCGCGGGCAGTCGAAGGAAGAAGTCTATTGCTGCACCGCGGGCGGCAAGATCGAGCGTGATCAGGCGCTGGTGAAATCCTGCGGGTTGTATTTCGAGCCGGCGCGGCTGGGCATAACCGCTGGCGACTGGAAATCCTATTGGCAGGCGCGACAGGCGCCGTCGTGGTTGCTGGACCTGCCATCGGTGCAGCCGGCTACCCGGGTGTCCGTGGCTGACTTGCTGAAGGTTTTATCCTGGTTGCCGGCTCAGGATCAGCTGCGCCGGGTGCTGCTCGACGTGGTGCTGAACGCGGCGGACGGCAATGTCGTCGGTGAACTTGGCGGGCGCTTGCGGGTGAAAACCTGGAGCTGGCTCGGCGATCAGGATCCGCAATCACGTCAGGGCGGTTTTGCTGGCTGGACGGCGGATGGCTCGCCGATCTGGGCCGGCGGTCGCGGCACCAGTCAGATGGTTTTGCGGCATTACGGTTCGGCGTTGGCGACGGTGTTGCCCGCGTCATGGCCGGCGGAGGCGGGGCGATGTGTCGAGGTCGGTCTGTTTTCGCGTTATCCCGTTACCCGGGTTCTGGCCGGTGATCGGGTGGCGGGTTCGGGCCCGTTGCAGGGTGATTACCGCGTCGAATTCGCCAACGGCAATGCGCTGGATATCCACAGCGATGGCGAACTGTTTCTACTCAACGACAAGCTTGTGGCGCGGCTGGATCGCGAAGAATACGTCGCTCGGGTGTTGGAGCGCGAAGCCAAACCGGAACCCGCCGAAGCGGCCAAAGCATTGGCCGTGGCGATCCGCACGTATCTGCTGCAAAACGCCACGCGCAACGGCGAATGTCTGAGCATCGACGACAGCAGCACCCGCCAGCGGGTCGCACCGCGTCCAGCCTCTGTCGAGTCGCGCAACATCGCGGCTTGGACGGCGGATCTGGTGCTGGCCGGCAGCACCGTCACCTATCACTCCGATCAACCCGGCCCCGACAAACTGGCCTGGCAACAAGCCGTCGAACAAGCCAATGCCGGCCAGCGCTACGACGCGATTCTGCTGCACGCCTATCCGCGCGCGAGCCTCAGTCGCTGGGACAACCCGGTGGCGTCCTGCGAAGCGCTGCCCGCCGCGCAAGACTGGCTGCAAAAACAACGGCGCGGCTGGCGTCCAAGGCTGGAAAGCGAAACCGGCTACAACGAAGTCAGCACCTTCGCCGTCTGCAAGCTCGCGTTCGGCCGTCCCTTCGTCGACCGCGAACGCCAGCGCATCTACGTACGCGGCGTGCTGTCGTTGCAGGACCGCCTCGACCTGACTCACGAATACCTGCACCTGGCCTTTGAAGCACACCCCAACGGCCAGGATGAAACCTACATCGAAGGGCTCGCCCGTCACCTTTTGCTGGAATAGACCATGACACTCCGTTATCCACAGGTCTTGCTGTTGCTCTGCGCCCTCAATGCATGGCCGATGGCGATGGCCGCCGACAGCGTCAAACTCGACACCCCGGTCGGCGGCTGGCGCACCGGCGCGCCAGAGGGCGAAGGTGAAAGCTTCCGCCAGACCGTCAACTACCCGGCCTCTTCGGTGAACACCCCGGTCGGCCAGGCCAACACCGCGCGCATCAGCGGCGAAATCAAAGCCACACCGAAAAGCAAAGAGCCCGGCCGGCTGATCGTTAACGGCGTCAGCATGCCGCTGAAAATCGACGACAGCGGCCGCTTCGACCGCCCGTTCTCCTTCCCCAAAGGCAGCAACAGCGTCGAAGTCCGCAGTCCCGACGGCCAGCAACGCCACCGCACCCAGTTCCTCAACGCCAACGGCGGCGCCACCCCGGCCAAGCTGCGCGTGCTGCTGTCCTGGGACAGCGACGGCACCGACCTCGACCTGCACCTGATCACACCTGACGGCGCGCACATCTGGTACGGCGACCGCGTCGCCCCCAACGGCGCCGCGCTGGATGTCGACGTGACCACCGGTTACGGCCCGGAAATCTTCGCCATGCCGGCGCCGATCAAGGGGCAGTATCTGGTGTATGTGAACTACTTCGGCGGTGGTTATCGCGGGGATGACGAAGGTGGGGAAGAGGCGGTACAGCCGCTGACTACCGCGCAGGTGACGGTGATTACCGAAGAAGGGACGCCGAGCGAAAAGATGGAAACGTTCGTGGTGCCGATGCGGGCGGTGGGGGAATTGACGTTGGTGAAGTCGTTCAGCTATCCGTGAGTCAGTTGGGGAAAACGCCGCACAGTGCATTGCCTTCATATCCGTGAACGATGGGTCCCAGCACCATGAATGGGCCACAAGCGTATAGCGGAGATGGCACTTCTTGCTCGGTGTTGAGCAGAACGGCTTCGTTTCCGAATTCGTCTTTGCCGAAGGATTGCTCGGAGTACGACGTGCACACCGGCAGCTTCAATGGCACCGGAACTACCAGCGCCCAGACGGTAATTCCGCACCATTCTCGGACAGGTGTCGATTTTGCTGTTCTGGTGATCTGTGGGGGAGTCGAGCGGTAGTTTTGTACTCTGTAGGCGTCGGTTTTGAGTGTGGTTTTTTCAGGGAGGGAAACGCCTATTCCCACGCATGCTGTCAGGCTGAGGTATGCAGTCGTTGCCAGGGCAGCAGATGTCAGGCGTGAATTCATGAGGTGGGTTATCAATTTTGAAACGTCCTTGTGCACTATTGTTCCTTGCTTTTCCGTGCCGGGTAACGGTGAAACTCTCCGCGAGGTCGATGTTTCTCGGGACTGAATAATGACCTCTGTCTTAATCCAAAAAGCTGGTGCGATCAGTGCTCGTCACCATTCCTCGATATGTCATCACTCGCCAGCTCACGCTCGATTTGTTCGATGCTGGGCAGGCTGGTTTGAAATTCTACCGGCAGAGACTCTACCAATTGGTATTCCGCCACCCCGATAGGGCGGGCGTTGTCACGTAGGGCATATTCAGCTACTACCTTATTTTTGCTTTTGCATAGCAGTAGACCAATGGTCGGGCTGTCCTGGGGGTGTTTGAGCTGTGCATCGACTGCGGTCAGATAAAAACTCAGTTGCCCCAAATGCTCGGGCTTGAATTTGCCAGCCTTGAGTTCTATCACCACGTAGCAACGGAGCTTGAGGTGATAAAACAGCAGATCGATAAAGAACTCGTCACCACCCACATCCAGCAGTACTTGCTGACCGACGAATGCAAAGCCTGCATCCAGCTCCAAGAGGAAATCAGTGACATGCTTGATTAGAGCATTTTCAATTTCTCTTTCTTGGGCATCTACGGTCAGACCGAGGAAATCGAAACGGTACGGGTCTTTCAGCGACTCGCGGGCTAGGTCGGAATGAGGTTTTGGCAGGTTGCTGTCGAAGTTACTGATTGCCTTGCCGCTGCGCTCCAGCAAGCGGGTCTCGATTTGCATTACCAGAATGCTGCGTGACCAGTTGTGCTCGATGGCCTGAGAGGCGTACCAGAGGCGGCTTTCTGTGCAATGTAATTTGTCCAGCAGCGCCAGCTGATGATACCAAGGCAATTGTGCAAGCACCCCTTGCACAAATGTTGCGTCCGGCCACGCCTCCGCAAAAGCGCGCATGTATTTGAGATTGCGTGGGGAAAAACCTTTCATTTCTGGAAACGCTGCACGCAGATCCTGAGCCAGGCGGTCGATCACCTTTGCTCCCCAGCCCTGTTGCGCTTGCCGAGACAGGATATCGTGGCCGATCTGCCAGTAAAGAAGCACTAGTTCGCGATTGACTGCCAGTGTTGCGCGCTGTTGAGCGCTATGGATTCGGCTCTTGAGATCGGTCAGCCATTCGCTGTAACCCTCGGGCTGTGTACTTAGGCTGACAGGGTTGTCGAGCATGCTATTTCCGCCTGGCTATCGGTGCTGCCTTACGGGGTTGCAGGCAAGGCTGAAGATTAGCCAGCGCAATTCTCAGGCGCAAGGTGACTGGAGCGCTCTAGGAGATTTCCTTCGGCACAAAGAGATGCGACTTACACTTTCAGGCGTCTGTGCCTAGCGGGAAAGCGGTGTTGACACTATTAATGCTGAATCAGCAACTTTTCTGCGGGCATTAAAAAGCCGGCTTGTGGCCGGCTTCTCGGGGACTGGCTTGGTTTATTTTTGGTAAACCGCGCCAGCCTTCAAAACGTACACCCGGATCTTGCGTCCGGCTGTGGGACTTGGTCAGACAGTGGTCTGCCGCGTCAGGCGTCATCTGGGCCGCTGGGCGGGTCGATGCGCGAATGTGGGGCGCAGGATACTGAGTTTTGCTTCTGATTCCCAGCTTGAAGTGCGGTTTAGAGCGATCAAACTGGAGAAAATCCGGGATTTGTACCGACTTTCAGGGCCTCATCGCCAGCAGGCTGGCTCCCACCACACCGGGTGACTCAGAGAAACGGCACCACCGGCCGCCGCTTGCCCAGGGTCGACCACCAGAACACCCACCCCAGCACATGAATCCTCTGCTCCTCGATCTGCGCGGCGCGGAAGATTTCGTCCGGGTATTCGGCACTGTTGTGGCTGCGCAGGCGCAGGGCGTTGCCGGGCATGCGGTGCAGGTATTTGATGCGCAGCATGCCGTCGTGTTCGATGGCGTAGATTTCGCCGTCCACCACCTGGGTGAGGCCGCGGTCGATGGCGAGGGTGGAGCCGTCTTCGATCTTCTCGGCCATGCTGTTGCCGATCATGTGGGTGCAGATGGCGTCGGTATGGCGGATTTCCAGGGCTTCGAGGTGACTGCGGGGCAGGCGGATGGTTTGCTCCGGGTCCTTGATGACATGGGTCTTGTCGGAGCCAGGTGCAGTCGGGGCTTCCTTGTAGAGCGGCAGTTCGATGTCGTTGGTTTCGAGCACCGTATAGACGCCCTGAATCGCCTGGGCATCCAGCGTGTCGCCGGCGGTATACAGGTGCGGCGCTTCTTTCGGACCTTCGCCGGTTTTCAGCCACTGGCTATTGACGGAGAGCAGGCGCGCGACTTCTTCCATGCGGTACGCGGGTACGCCCCGGGTGTACCAGTTATGAACGTTTTGGGCTTCCGTGCCCCAGAACTTTGCGAATCCCGTGGTGGTGATGTTCGCAGCTTCCAGGAGTGCCTTGAATCTTGGACCGCTAGTGTTCTTTCTCATAAACACGAGTCTACGGCCGGCCTAGAGCGGTTTGAATAAACCTTGCGTTCAAAATCAGGGCAAATTTTGCGACGGGATGTAAGACGTACTTGTGGGAAATTACACACAGCAAAACTTTTCTGTAGGCCGCTATAAACAAGCTGTTTAAGCACCTATCGACCAGGCACAAAAAACCCCGGATCAACCGGGGTTTTCTTCAAGCGTGTCGCAGGTCGCGAGGCTTAGCCTTTGTAGGCAGCAACCGACTTGGTGATCGCGGCACGGGCAGCGTCAGCGCCGTCCCAGCCTTCGATTTTCACCCATTTGCCTTTTTCGAGATCTTTGTAGTTCGCGAAGAAGTGCTCGATCTGCTGAATCAGCAGGGCTGGCAGGTCGGTGTATTCCTTCACGTCCACGTACAGCTGGGACAGCTTGTCGTGAGGGACTGCGATGACTTTGGCATCGCCGCCGCCGTCGTCGGTCATGTTCAGGATGCCGACCGGACGCGCGCGGATCACCGAACCTGGCGCAACCGGGTAAGGGGTTACGACCAGCACGTCCAGGGGATCACCGTCGTCAGCCAGGGTGTTCGGGATGTAACCGTAGTTGGCCGGGTAGAACATCGGGGTGGCCATGAAACGGTCAACGAACAGGCAATCGCTGTCTTTGTCGATTTCGTATTTGATCGGCGCGTGGTTGGCCGGGATCTCGATCGCGACGTAGATGTCGTTCGGCAGGTCTTTGCCAGCCGGAATCTTGCTGTAGCTCATTGGGCGTTGCCCCCGTTAGTAGACCAAAACACTTGGCCGGATTGACCAAAAAGTGGCGGCGATTATAGGCATATTCCACCCGCGATGCCATGCACCGAAGGTCGTCCGGGCCTTACTCGTGTGCCTGATAGACCGGGTCGGTGGCCTGAAGTTGCTTCAGTCGGGCCAGCGGGTCCTGTCGGTAGAAAAGCTGCAGTTGCGCATACACCTGTGGATAAGCCTCGTGCAGCAGATCCGGGGCACTGAAAAAGTACTCGCTGGTGACGGCGAAGAACTCGGCCGGGTTCTCGGCGGCATACGGGTCGATGGCGGTTTCGGCGTCCGGATGGCGGTCGAGCTGGCGGTTGAGGTCGTCATAAGCCTTTTGCATGACCTCGGCCCAGTCGCTGACTCGCATGTCGGCGTGCAGCGGTGGCAGGCCGTTGGCGTTGCCGTTGAGCATGTCGAGTTTGTGCGCCAGCTCGTGGATCACCAGGTTGTAGCCTTCCCAGCCACCACTGGCCATCACTCCGGGCCAGGCGAGAATGATCGGCCCTTGTTGCCACGCTTCGCCGCTGTGCTCGCCGTCCCACTCATGCTCGACGCCACTGGCATCGCGGTGGCGCTGGGGGCTGAGAAAGTCGTCGGGGTACAGAATGATTTCGTGAAAGCCCTGATACCAGTTCAGATCGCCAAGGTGCATCAGCGGCAATTGCGCCTGGGTGGCGAGCAGCAGGCGTTGTTCCTGATGCAGTTCGACGCCGGGCAGTGCGGTCAGGTGCTTTTCTTCGAGGAACAGGACGCTGGCTTCGCGCAGCCACTGATCTTCCGTGGCGCTGATGCCGTCGAGGAAGCTCAAGTGGTGATGCACCCGCTGCCACATGTCATCGGCAATCGGGTGCTTAGCCAGAATGCGCCGGCGTCGCCAGGCGCTCAGTGACCACATCGGATCAGCGCGATTCGGCTTTGGAACCGGCGCCACCGAGGCGGCTGCGCAGCATGCCGATGATCATCGGCACCAGCGACAGCAGGATGATGCCCACCACCAGCAGCGACAGGTTCTTCTTGATAAACGGTACGTTGCCGAAGAAGTAGCCCAGAGTCACCAGGCCGCCGACCCACAGGATGGTGCCGAATACGCTGAAGCCGAAGAAACGCGGATAAGGCATTTTGGCGACACCGGCGACGAACGGTGCAAACGTCCGGATGATCGGCAGGAAGCGCGCCAGGGTCACGGTCTTGCCGCCGTGCTTGTCGTAGAAGTCGTGAGTCTGTTGCAGATAATCCCGGCGGAAGATCTTCGAGTTCGGGTTGCTGAACAGCTTCTCGCCGGCCGTTCGTCCGATCACGTAGTTGGTACTGTCGCCGAGAATCGCCGCCAGCATCAGCAGACCGGCCAGCAGCACCGGGTCCATGCCGCCACCTGCGGCCACTGCGCCGGCGATGAACAGCAGCGAATCACCCGGCAGGAACGGTGTGACCACCAGGCCGGTTTCGCAAAAGATGACCAGAAACAGGATGGCGTAGATCCAGGTCCCATAGTTGTTCACCAGCATGTCGAGGTAGACGTCGAGATGCAGAATGATGTCGATCGGGTTGAAATCCATGTGGGCACCTGTGGTGATGGCCCGACTCGGCAGGCCTGTGCGGATGATTCGGTGTAAGCCTACAAGCGGGTGTAGTTTTTCTTACAAGCCGGAAAGCACAGGATTATACGATCTGATAGGTGAAAAGCGCGTTGGTTTTGTAGCGGGGCATTTCGAGGGGGAAGCGAGGGGCAGGCCTTTGTGGCGAGGGGTTCGCACCTTCGCCACAAAGGCCTGCATCCGCACTGTTAGAAAAAATCAGAGTTCGTCGCTGATCGGCAAAATGTAGTTCTTGAACTCGGTGTCTTCCTTGAATCCGATGGATTCGTAGGTTTTCTGCGCCACTTCGTTGTCGCTGCTGGTGGACACGCGCATGCGCACGGCCTGGGTTTCCTTGGCCATGCGCTTGGCGGTGCGGATCAGGTTGTCGGCGACCAGTTGGCGGCGGGCATCTTCGGCGACATAGATATCGTTGAGGATCCACACGCGCTTGAGCGACAGCGAGGAAAAGCTCGGGTAGAGCTGGCAGAAGCCCATGAGCTTCTTGTCGTCATCATCGGCCAGGGCCAGGTAAATGACCGATTCCTTGCGCCGCAGACGCTTTTCGAGGAAGGCCCGGGACGAGTCCGGATAAGGCAGTGCGCCGTAGAACTCTCGATATTTGACGAACAGCGGGGCCAGCAGGTCCAGGTGTTCGAGGGTCGCTTGAATAATCCGCATGATAGGTCTCGTCTTCAAGTGGCTGTCTTCAACTGCTCTGACGGCGATGGGAAACCCGGGCGGCCGTGCGTCGATCCTGCCTGAAACCGGCGCAGTAAGGCAATGCGGAAACGGTTCAGGCGGGGGGCGGATCGAGTAGGAAATTACTCTTCATATCTGCACCGGCTTCCGATTCCAGCGTCTGAACCTGCGCCTCGTCCTTCAGATTGACCCCCGACAGCTGCCGTCTACAGGCTTCGCGCATCAGATACAGCAGGCGATGGGCCGCCATGCCGTAGCTCAAGCCTTCAAGCCGCACATTGGAGATGCAATTGCGGTAGGCATCGGTGAGGCCGACCTTTGGATTGTAGGTGAAATATAAACCGAGGCTGTCCGGTGAACTGAGGCCGGGGCGCTCTCCGATCAGCATCACGACCATTTTTGCCCCCAGCAACTGGCCGATTTCATCGCCAACCGCCACCCGACCTTGCTCAACCAGCACCACCGGTGCGATTGACCATTCGTCGGCGGTCATCTGTTCTTCCAGTCGGGAGATGAACGGCAAGGTATGGCGATGCACCGCCAGCGCTGAAAGCCCGTCAGCCACGACAATGACCAGATCCACCCCGCCCGGATGCGCCAGTGCATATTTGCGAAGGGCTTGGGCCGATTGATCGCTCAACTTGCGCCCCAGATCCGGGCGTTGCAGGTAACTGTTGCGATCCGTCGCCGCGCTGTGCAGCAGCAGGCTGTCACGTTGGCGTTCGGCCAGTTGGGCGCTGAGCCCGGCGTGATCGAAGGGCAAATGCACGGCATCCCGGGCCTGCGCGTGGGCGTACTGGAAATCCAGTTGTGCGCGGGTCGGCAGGCTGGTGCCGGTACGGCCGAGGGCGATCCGCGCCGGGGTCAGGCGACGCAGCTCAAGCCAGGGGTTTTGTGGATCGACGGGCGGTTTTTCCATCTGACTCATCCCAGTTGCGCCAACGCCTGGCGAAACGCCGGCGGCAGATTGTTGCCGAAGCGGACCTTGCCGTCCGCCTGGGTGAAGATGCCCATGTTCGCCAGCCACTGCTCGAACTCCGGCGCCGGTTTCAGGCCCAGGGTCTGGCGTGCATAGAGCGCGTCGTGGAACGAAGTGGTCTGGTAGTTGAGCATGATGTCGTCGGAGCCGGGGATGCCCATGATGAAGTTGATCCCCGCCACGCCCAGCAGGGTCAGCAGGGTGTCCATGTCATCCTGGTCGGCTTCGGCGTGATTGGTGTAGCAGATGTCGCAACCCATCGGCACGCCAAGCAACTTGCCGCAGAAGTGGTCTTCGAGGCCGGCGCGGATGATCTGTTTGCCGTTGTAAAGGTATTCCGGGCCGATGAAACCTACGACGGTGTTCACCAGAAACGGCTTGAAATGTCGCGCCACGGCGTAGGCCCGGGTCTCGCAGGTCTGTTGATCGACGCCGTGGTGGGCGTTGGCCGACAGCGCGCTGCCCTGGCCTGTTTCGAAATACATGAGGTTTTGTCCGAGCGTGCCGCGATTGAGGCTCAGGCCCGCTTCATAACCTTCCTGCAACACGTTCAGGTTGATACCGAAACTGGCATTGGCCGCTTCGGTGCCGGCAATCGACTGGAACACCAGATCCAGCGGCACACCACGGTTGATCGCTTCTATAGAAGTGGTGACATGGGTCAGCACGCAGGCCTGGGTCGGAATGTCGTAACGCTGGATGATTGCGTCGAGCATTTCCAGCATCGCGCAGATCGAGGCGATGCTGTCGGTGGCCGGGTTGATGCCGATCATGGCGTCGCCGTTGCCGTACAGCAGACCGTCGAGAACGCTCGCGGCGATGCCGGACGGTTCGTCGGTCGGGTGATTGGGTTGCAGCCTTGTGGATAACCGTCCGCGCAGGCCAAGGGTGCCGCGAAATTTCGTCACGACGCGGATCTTCTGTGCCACCAGCACCAGATCCTGCACGCGCATGATCTTCGACACGGCGGCGACCATTTCCGGCGTCAGGCCGGGCGCGAGGGCTCGCAGACTGGACTCGTCGGCCGCTTCGCTCAAAAGCCAGTCGCGAAAGCCGCCAACGGTGAGATGGCTGACGACAGCAAAGGCCTGTTTGTCATGGCTGTCGATGATCAGCCGGGTGACTTCATCGGCTTCGTACGGAATCAGCGCTTCCTGCAGGAAATGGCTCAGCGGGATGTCGGCCAGCGCCATTTGCGCGGCTACGCGCTCGCCATCGTTGAGCGCGGCGACGCCGGCCAGAAAGTCCCCGGAACGCGCCGGGCTGGCCTTGGCCATCACGTCCTTGAGGCTGTCGAAGCGGTAGGTCTGGGCGCCGACGGTATGGGCAAATGCGGCCATGGGGCGCAGTCCTCCTGAATGAATGCTTTTAGTGCAGGCACCGAGCCTGAGGCCCGGTGCCGGTGCAACTTCTAGATACCTTCGAGCATAGCGTCTGCCGGTGCTTCGGAGCGTTGCTTGGCGGTCAGCTGGAAGTACAGGTAACCGGCAGCCATGAACCCGAGGAACACGCCACCGATCAGGGTGTTGAACCAGGCCATTGCCACCAGGCACACCAGCGCCAGAAACAGCGCGATCCCGGGCACGATCGGATAGCCCGGCGCGCGGAAGGTACGCTCGAGATTCGGTTCGGTTTTGCGCAGTTTGAACAGGCTGAGCATGCTGATGATGTACATCACGATGGCGCCGAACACCGACATGGTGATCATCGCGGCAGTGAGGCTCATGCCTTGCAGATTGACCAGACCGTCGCTGTAGATTGCGGCGATGCCGATGACGCCGCCGGCCAGGATCGCCCGGTGCGGGGTCTGGAAACGTGAGAGTTTGGCCAGGCTTTTCGGCAGGTAACCGGCCCGGGCCAGGGCAAAGAACTGCCGCGAGTAGCCGAGGATGATCCCGTGGAAACTCGCCACCAGCCCGAACAGGCCGATCCACACCAGCATGTGCATCCACGTCGAGTTGTTGCCGACCACCGCTTTCATTGCCTGGGGCAGCGGGTCGTTGATGTTCGCCAGTTGTCGCCAGTCGCCGACGCCGCCGGCCATCACCATCACGCCGATGGCCAGGAACACCAGGGTCAGGATGCCGCTGACATAGGCCTTGGGAATTGTGCGTTTCGGGTCCTTGGCTTCCTCGGCCGCCATGGCCGCGCCCTCGATGGCGAGGAAGAACCAGATCGCGAAGGGAATGGCGGCGAAGATCCCGGGAATCGAGCCGAGACTGAATTCACTGGAGCCCGACCAGCCATTGAGTACGAAGTTGCTGAAACTGAAGCCCGGCGCAACCACGCCCATGAACACCAGCAGTTCGGCGACGGCGAGTACGGTGACTACCAGTTCGAAGGTCGCGGCGATGCTGACGCCGAGGATGTTCAGGGTCATGAACACGAAATACGCGCCGACCGCCGCGACCTTCGGATCAAGCTCCGGATATTGCACATTGAGATAGGCGCCAATGGCCATGGCGATGGCCGGCGGGGCAAACACGAACTCGATCAGCGTGGCGATCCCGGCGATCAATCCGCCTTTTTCGCCGAACGCCCGACGACTGTAGGCAAACGGCCCGCCCGCGTGAGGAATCGCGGTGGTCAGTTCGGTGAAACTGAAGATGAAGCAGGTGTACATGGTCGCGACCATCAGGGCCGTGACCAGGAAACCCAGGGTTCCCGCCGTGCCCCAGCCGTAACTCCAGCCGAAGTATTCGCCGGAAATCACCAGGCCGACGGCAATGCCCCAGAGATGCAGGGTGCCGAGTGTGGGTTTGAGCTGTGTGGTGGAAGTCATAAGTCCTCTCTGTCTTTTTTATTGTTCGATCTGTTGGA
This sequence comes from Pseudomonas kribbensis, assembly GCF_003352185.1. Classification (GTDB taxonomy): domain Bacteria; phylum Pseudomonadota; class Gammaproteobacteria; order Pseudomonadales; family Pseudomonadaceae; genus Aquipseudomonas; species Aquipseudomonas kribbensis. The sequence goes on along the minus strand of NZ_CP029608.1, from coordinate 5,560,063 downwards.
CTTTCGGGTGCAGCGGTTGAGTGAATGGATGCTGTTCACGCAGCGGCGGTGTTCACGCAAATCCTGAATGACGGGTACGCAAGGCCCGTGCCAGAGCGGCCAGGCCAGGGTTTGTCATCGGGATGAAAGGGGCGACACCGATCGTTCGGTGCCGCCCGGTTTTTTAGAAGAAGCCCAGCGGGTTGATGTCGTAGCTCACCAGCAGGTTTTTGGTCTGCTGGTAGTGGTCGAGCATCATCTTGTGGGTTTCACGGCCGACGCCGGACTTCTTGTACCCGCCGAACGCGGCGTGCGCCGGGTACAGGTGGTAGCAGTTGGTCCACACACGACCGGCCTTGATGGCGCGGCCCATGCGATAGGCGCGGTTGATGTCGCGGGTCCAGAGGCCGGCGCCGAGGCCGAACTCGGTGTCGTTGGCAATCGCCAGGGCTTCGGCTTCGTCCTTGAAGGTGGTGATGCTCACCACCGGGCCGAAGATTTCTTCCTGGAACACACGCATCTTGTTGGTGCCCTTGAGCAGGGTCGGCTGGATGTAATAACCGGAAGCCAGGTTGCCTTCGAGTTTTTCCACCTTGCCGCCGGTCAGCAGTTCGGCACCTTCACCCTTGGCGATTTCCAGGTACGACAGGATCTTGTCGAATTGCTGCTCGGACGCCTGGGCACCAACCATGGTGTCGGTGTCGAGCGGGTCGCCACGTTTGATCTGGCTGACTTTCTTCATCACCGCTTCCATGAACTGCGGATAGATCGACTCCTGAACCAGTGCGCGGGACGGGCAGGTGCAGACTTCGCCCTGGTTGAAGAACGCCAGCACCAGGCCTTCGGCGGCCTTCTCAATGAAGCTTGGCTCGGCCTGCATGATGTCTTCGAAGAAGATGTTCGGCGATTTGCCGCCCAGTTCCACGGTGGACGGAATGATGTTTTCGGCGGCGCATTTCATGATGTGCGAGCCGACCGGGGTCGAGCCGGTAAACGCGATCTTGGCGATGCGTTTGCTGGTGGCCAGGGCTTCGCCGGCTTCTTTGCCGAACCCTTGCACCACGTTGAGCACGCCCGGTGGCAGCAGGTCGCCGATCAGTTCCAGCAGCACGCTGATGCCCAGCGGGGTTTGTTCGGCAGGCTTGAGCACCACGCAGTTGCCGGCGGCCAGGGCCGGGGCGAGTTTCCACGCGGCCATCAGGATCGGGAAGTTCCACGGGATGATCTGGCCGACCACGCCCAGCGGTTCATGGATGTGATAAGCCACGGTGTTGCCGTCGATCTCGGCTGCGCTGCCTTCCTGGGCGCGCAGGCACCCGGCGAAATAGCGGAAGTGGTCGGCGGCCAGCGGGATGTCGGCGTTGAGGGTTTCGCGGATGGCTTTGCCGTTGTCCCAGGTTTCGGTGATCGCCAGGGTTTCGAGGTTCTGTTCGATGCGGTCGGCGATCTTCAGCAGGATCAGCGAGCGGGCCTGGGCGGAGGTCGAGCCCCAGGCATCGGCTGCGGCGTGGGCGGCGTCCAGCGCCTTTTCGATGTCTTCGGCAGTGGAACGCGGGAAATCGGCAATCGGCTGGCCATTCACTGGCGAGGTGTTGGTGAAGTACTGACCTTTGACAGGCGCGACGAACTCGCCGCCGATGTAGTTACCGTACTTGCTCTTGAACGAGACTTTGGCGCCTTCAGTACCGGGGTGAGCGTAACGCATGATGATGTTCTCCTTGGCTTTGTACTTATTAGAGAAACGCGCATGTGCGCTTGCTTTAAGCGTAGAGCAAAGGTCGGGCCACTGCCGTGCAGGGCAGGCAAATCAAGGCCTTGCGTGATTTCTGTCGGACAAATGGCAAGCGTCTGTGACGGTATCGGTACAGCTCGGGTGACAGTTTGTACCGCTTCTGGCACAACCCGTGACCGGGCGGTCTTGCCAGCATTGCAAAGACCGGTTGGCTGGAGGATGCTGGGCACCACTTCACGCATGGGCCGATGAGCCTCGGGGAGAATAATAAGAAATGCACGACAACCATTTGAGTCGCCATGCCCGACAGGTTCTCACCGTCACCCAGGGCAAGCCGCACCTGCATGGCCCAGGTGCCGACCCGTCGATCGCCCGCTCGTGGCTGCGTTGTCTTGAGGACTATCACCTCGACCCGGCCCTGACCATGGCGCCGACCGTGCTCGAACACGGTCGCGTCCTCGAAAGCCGCGAACGCCTGCAGCAGGTGTTGCAGATCGCCGGCAATGAAATGAGCAGCCTGCATCAACAACTATCCGGCGCCGGCCACGCGGTGCTGCTGACCGACGCGCGCGGGGTGATCCTCAACTGCGTCACTGCGCCTTCCGAACGCAAGATTTTCGAACGCGCCGGCCTGTGGCTGGGCTCCGACTGGAGCGAAGCCTGCGAAGGTACCAACGGCATCGGCACCTGCCTGGTGGAACGGCAGGCCCTGACCATCCATCAGGACGAACATTTCCGTGGTCGCCACACCGGGCTGACCTGTTCGGCCAGCCCGGTGTTCGACCCTCACGGCGAGCTTCTGGCTGTACTCGACGTCTCTTCGGCGCGACCGGACGTTTCGCGCCAGAGCCAGTTCCACACCATGGCGCTGGTCAATCTGTCGGCGAAGATGATCGAGAGCTGCTATTTCCTGCGCTGCTTCGATAATCAGTGGTTGCTGCGTTTCCATCTCCAGGCCGAATCCGTCGGGCTGTTCAGCGAAGGGCTGCTGGCGTTTGACGGGGAAGGGCGGATCAGCGCGGTCAATCAAAGCGCATTGAACCTGCTTGGACACATTCGTGGCGGCTTGCTTGGCAAACCGGTGGAAGCGTTTTTCGATTGTTCGCTGGATGAGTTGCTCGGGCGCGCCAGTGCCCATGCCAGCGCAAGCTGGCCGTTGCGTACCCGTGATGGTCGGCATCTGTTTGCAGTTTTGCGCGGAGAGGCGCGCAAGCCGACTCCCGTCTTGCCGAAACCGCCGGTTTCCGAGGCTCCACGCCTGGCTGGCATTTGTCTGGGCGACGTAGGGCTGCAAGCGGATTTCCGCAAGGCCTTGCGAGTATTCGAGCGCGATGTACCACTGCTGATCAATGGTGAAACCGGCTCCGGCAAGGAAGCGTTCGCCAAGGCTGTGCACAACGCCAGTCAGCGCGCCGGCAAAGCCTTCGTCGCGCTTAACTGCGCGGCGATCCCCGAAAGCCTGATCGAGAGCGAGCTGTTCGGTTATCGCGGCGGCAGCTTCACCGGTGCGCGCAAGGACGGCATGCGCGGCAAGTTGCAGCAGGCCGATGGCGGCACGTTGTTCCTCGATGAAATCGGCGACATGCCATTGGCATTGCAAACCCGACTGCTGCGAGTGCTGGAAGACCGGCAAGTGGTGCCGATCGGTGGCGAGCCGGAAGCGGTCAATGTGCGGATCATCAGTGCCACGCATCGCAATCTGCTGGAGCGAGTGGCGGACGGCAGTTTTCGTGAGGATCTGTACTACCGGCTCAACGGACTGGAAGTCGCGCTGCCGGCATTGCGCGAGCGCAGTGACAAATCCCAATTGCTGGATTTCCTGCTGGCCGAAGAGGCGGGTGGAGAAACGATTCTGATCGAAGAGCCGGCGCGCCGGGCGTTGCTCAGGTTCAACTGGCCGGGCAATGTGCGGCAGATGCGCAATGTGCTGCGCACGCTGGCGGCGTTGTGCGATGAGGGGCGGATCGGGCTGGATGATCTGCCTGCGATGTTCCGGCAAGTGCAGCCGTTGTTGGTCAAAGCCGATGAAGCGTCGTCCGCACAGCCGCTGGAGGATGCCGAACGGCTGGCGTTGCTCAATGCGCTGGAACATACGCGCTGGCATATGACCCATACAGCCGAGCAGCTCGGCGTCAGTCGCAATACCCTTTATAGAAAGCTGCGCAAACACGGGATCGCCCGAACTGCCTGAATCCCCCTCCTGATCGTTCCCACGCAGAGCGTGGGAACGATCATGTCGGGTGATCAGCTAAAGAGTGCGATTTCCCCCTCCCTGCGCTAACCTGCGGCCATGTTTTACGAGGTCGACTATGCACATTCATATTCTGGGTATCTGCGGGACTTTCATGGGCTCGATGGCGGTTCTGGCCAAAGAGCTGGGCCATCACGTGACCGGCTCCGATGCCAACGTCTATCCGCCGATGAGCACTCAGCTCGAAGCCCAGGGCATTCAGCTGACCCAGGGTTACGACCCGGCGCAGCTTGATCCGGCACCGGATCTGGTGGTGATCGGTAACGCCATGTCCCGGGGCAATCCGGCGGTGGAATATGTACTGAACAAAGGCCTGCCATATGTTTCCGGTCCGCAGTGGCTGGCCGATCACGTGCTGCAAGGTCGCTGGGTGCTGGCGGTTGCCGGTACGCACGGCAAGACCACCACCAGCAGCATGCTCGCCTGGGTGCTGGAACATGCCGGGATGAGCCCGGGTTTCCTGATCGGCGGCGTACCGCAGAACTTCTCGGTGTCTGCGCGTCTGGGCGGCACGCCGTTCTTCGTGATTGAAGCCGACGAGTACGACAGCGCGTTCTTCGACAAGCGTTCGAAGTTCGTTCATTACCGTCCGCGCACCGCGATCCTCAACAACCTTGAGTTCGATCACGCCGATATCTTCCCTGATCTGCCGGCCATCGAGCGGCAGTTCCACCACTTTGTGCGGACCATTCCGAGCGAAGGCCTGGTGATCCATCCGACCACCGAACCGGCCTTGCAGCGCGTGATCGAGATGGGTTGCTGGACCCCGGTGCAAACCACCGGTGCCGGCGGTCAGTGGCAAGTCAAGTTGCTGAAAGATGACGGCTCGGCGTTCGAAGTGATGTTCGAAGGCGTCTCCCAGGGCGTAGTCGAGTGGGAATTGACCGGCCAGCACAACGTCGCCAACGCCTTGGCCACTCTGGCCGCAGCACGTCACGTTGGTGTCGTGCCGTCCATGGGCATTGCCGGGTTGAGCGCGTTCAAGAGCGTCAAACGCCGGATGGAAAAAGTCGCAGAAGTACGCGGCATCACCATCTATGACGACTTCGCCCACCACCCGACCGCGATTGCCACCACCCTCGACGGTCTGCGCAAACGCATCGGCGATGCGCCGCTGATCGCGATCATCGAGCCACGCTCCAATTCGATGAAGCTCGGCGCCCACCGTGACGGTCTGCCGGACAGCGTGGTCGATGCCGATCAGGTGATCTGGTACGCCCCGGCCAACCTCGGTTGGGATCTGGCGGGCACCGCTGCGTTGTGCACCGTGCCGTCGATCGTCAGTGATACGCTCGAAGGCATCATCGAACGCGTGAAGAGCCAGGCCCAGCCCGGCACCCACGTGGTGATCATGAGCAACGGCGGCTTCGGCGGCCTGCACGGCAAACTCGCCGAGGCGCTGAAATGAACACTCGCTTTCAGGACGGCGGCCCGGAACGCATCACGCTGGCGATGACCGGCGCGTCCGGCGCCCAGTACGGTTTGCGTCTGCTGGATTGCCTGGTGCGCGAGGATCGTGAGGTGCATTTCCTGATCTCCAAGGCCGCGCAACTGGTGATGGCCACCGAGACCGACGTGTCGCTGCCGGCCAAGCCGCAGTTGATGCAGGCGTTCCTCACCGAATACACCGGCGCCGCCGCCGGGCAGATCCGCGTGTACGGCAAGGAGGACTGGATGTCGCCGGTGGCCTCGGGCTCCGGGGCACCGGCGGCGATGGTCGTGGTGCCATGTTCGACCGGCACCTTGTCGGCCATCGCCACCGGCGCCTGCAACAATCTGATCGAACGGGCGGCGGACGTGACGTTGAAGGAGCGTCGTCAGTTGATTCTGGTGCCGCGCGAAACGCCGTATTCGAGCATTCACCTGGAGCACATGCTCAAGTTGTCGAACATGGGCGTAACCATCCTGCCTGCTTCGCCGGGCTTCTATCACCAGCCGCAGACCATTGATGACCTGATCGATTTCGTGGTGGCGCGGATTCTCAATCTGCTGGGCATTCCCCAGGACATGCTGCCGCGCTGGGGCGAGCACCATCTGAGCAGCGATGAGTAAGCTGTTGGCGATTCTGCTGATAGTGCAACTGACCGGCTGCGCCACCGCGCGCACGCTGGATGCCGCCAAACCCGGCGCGCCGGTAGTGTATTCCGGCACCCGGCTGGATCTGTATGCGATGAATGGCGGATGTTGTGCGATGGATCGGTTCGGCGCCGAGGCGCCGAGCTATCCCGGCGTGGATCTGCCGGCCAGTGCGTTGCTAGATACCCTGTTGTTGCCGCTGTCCGTGCTGACGGTGCTGGGCGTCGGGTTTCAGGCGACCGGGGGGTTATGAAAAATACCGGCTCGATCAGGCAAGATCGAGCCGGTAACCGTTCTCAGGAGAGACTGATCAGTTCGGGCGGGAAGCTGATATCGGTGGAAAAAAGGTCTTTTCCCTGCGGCAACTCGAGAACACGCTTTCCGGCTTTCGCCACCTCATCGATCAGGGCGTCATATTCGTCCCGATTCAGGTCTCCCGCCCTTGTGCGGCCTTCGATTGCATTGTCATGGCTCTGGCTTGAGCCGGTGGCGCGGTCGCGCGCTTGCGTATGTATATCGTCCACGGTGGCTGCGCGAGTCATGGTCGAGTTGACCAGCCAGATGCGCCTCGAAGTGAAACCGATCGCAGACATCGAAACGTGACCCTCGAGCTTCATACTCGGGAACAGCCTGCTGTCGTCTGCCGGTCTCGGGGTGATCCGCGAAGTGTTATAGGCGCGGTTATCCTGCCCGGAAACGACCTCGACGCCACGGGTATCAAGCAGATAGCAGAACATGATGCGCTGGGAACGGGGCCTGGAGACGGCGTCAGTCGTCTGTTTCGATTCGTGGGTTGTCTGTGGCGCGTTCGGATGGCCGCCGGGAGAGACAGGCAATCCTCTGGCTTCATTGGCGAAACCCATGGCCGTTCTGAGGCTGAACAGCGCGCTGACAGCCATCCCGCTGGTGGAACCCTCGGTCGCAATGAGCCTTGGCTGCATGGAACCGGGCCGGGCAAATTCGAAGGGCGTCCGGTCGTCGACTTTGAACACGGCGGGAATGTCGTCCCGATACAGGAAGTTGTGTTTGTTGCGTTTGAAGCCGCAACGTTGCAACAACTCCCGGAAAAAAGGTGCGGTCAGGCTGGCCTTGAGCAGACTTGTGCCCTCTCACTGATTTCTCAAACGGATGATTTCGGCTTTGATTTCCGGCAGGTACGGATCGAATTGTTCGAAGCGGGTCACGACCAGTGTACGAGCCTGATGGGTCTTGACCCAGGTAGGCAACTCATCATTGATCAGGTTGTTGAACTGCCCGGTGGGTGAGATTTCGTTGCACAGTCGCGCCAGTTGTTCAGTGGACAGATTGTAGGGCTGGAACCGGGCAATGACCTGATCCCGGGGCTTGAGCGGAGAATCCGGATTGGTCCACAGCCGCAGGTAGTCGATCAGTTGTTCGCGCTGTGAAGGGTAGTCCCGTTGCCTGACCCAGGCCGGCTGTTTCAGGTGCAGCGCGACATCCTGGCGAAAGCGCAGGATATCTGCCCCTTCGATCCGGTACAGATTCCAGATATCGATGTCTCGCCAGTAAGGTCGAAATGCCCGTTGTTCGACCGAATACTGGATTGGCCTGACGATGGTCAGCCCGGTCCCCTCGGGAAACGCCATCTGGGTGAGTGGGCCATGACTGTCATCGAGGCCAGGCTTGCGCTGCATCTCGATGTAACCATGAGCGTTCGATTTGTCGGGATCCCAGGTGTAGTAGCGCTGATCGCCGTAGGCGGGTGTGCTGTCGGTGGTCGCGAGGGAATCGGGTGTCAGTTGACGCGACAGTGGGGTGCCGGGTGTCGACAGGTTCGGCAGCGGTGTTTGCGGGGCCGGCGTGCTGCGATGCAGGGTGACAGATTCAAGGTGGTTCACCCACTGGGCGGGTGAGCGTTTCTGATGATCCAGGACGCGGTTGAACATGTCGCGGTCCATATCCGGACCCAGCCAGCGGCGCAGCTCGTCAAACAGGTAAGTGTTCTCCATTCGTTCTGTGCGAACCCTGGCCCACTGCGGTTTTCTCCCGGTGCTGTGGGCTTCGGCGCGAAAACGGGTGATATCGGCACCCTGCAGGCCGTAGAGGTTCCAGATGTCGCGGTCAGTCCAGGCAGGCAGCAGCTCGGCGGGTTGATCGATGGGATGCGTGGGGGGCTCGACACTGACAAACAATCCGTTGTCGTCCCTGAACGCATGAATCGACTGGGGCCCGACGGTGTCGTCCAGGCGCATTTTCCGGTGCATGACCACGTAGCCATGATGGTGAGTGGTGGTGCTGTCCCAGACGTAGTGCCGGGTGTCGATGTAAACCGCGGTCGTGTCTGATTGTGCGAGGGACGCAAGTGCCTGTGGCGGAGTGTTCTGCGGAATGACTGCTGGTCGATGTATCGCAGACCCGATCAGAGCTCCGCTGTCGGCGGGCTCACCGATTCGCCAGGTATTGCTTTGAGGATCGAAATGCAGGGCCGGGCCGGACGGGTGCATTTCCTGTGGCAGCTTGGCCCGATAGGTTCCGGCGCCTTCGTCCCAGTCCACCATGACCGTGGTGGTCGTGGTGTATTGCACCTCGGCATAAATGCGCCCCCGGTGGACACGCAAACCTTCGGCATTGACGGCAGGCAAAAGCGTTCGCGCCTGGGCCGGCAGCTCGTAGTGACGAATGTTTTCGGTCGGACGCGGGTGGCCGGATGACGCTCTCTCCAGGATTGCGGGAATCAGATCCTGGATCTGTATCCGGGGCAACGTTTCGCCTGAAGGCAGTTGCATCGAGTGGTGTGACTCGGGCAGGCGGGTGTCCGGTCCTGCGGGCCGGGTCAGCCCTGGAAGCTCAAGTCGTGGAGTCGACAGGGGTGTTGATGCATCAGGTGGGTTGCCGGGTGTGCCGGTATTTTTCGGAGTGGGTTTTTTGGGGGCCATCAAGGCGTCCTTTCATTGATTGCCTGCCGTCGGAAGTTGCCATCCGTTGACGAAATGGCAGATGCAGGCGTGCTGGAGGGCACGTTATCCATGAAGGGGGAGGGAGGTGTAGTAGATAGTTAGGGTGCGGTTGTTGAATCGATATGGCTCGTTTCAGGTATCGGGCAGTTCAACACAAGGCTCTCGGACTTCATCGGAAAATGGCGTTCCGGGGGGCCGTGTTGAACTGCTTGATGGGGGAACTCACTTGCCGAGTTTTCTCAGCTCGTCCGACTCGACGATCCGCACCCCGTCCTGCTCCTCCAGTGCCAGGCGCCACATGGCCCGGGCCAGCTGGCAGGCTTCGATGCCGCGGTACTTGCCGGGAATCAGTTTCGAGAACGGTGCGGCCAGCTGTTCGCCCAGGCGTGGCTCGCTGCGGTCACCCAGCAGCAGCGAAGGCCGGCAAATGGTGAGCTGCGGCCAGTCCTGCGCGCGCAATGCGTGTTCCATCTCGCCTTTGACCCGGTTGTAGAAAATCGAGGAGCGGCGGTCGGCCCCCAGGGCACTGATCACGATCAGGTGCCGTGCACCCATTTCCCGGGCGCGTTTGGCGAACGCAACCACCATGTCCAGATCCACGGCGCGAAACGCCTCTTCGGAGCCGGCCTGTTTGATGGTGGTGCCGAGGCAGCAGTAAGCGATATCGACCCGGCCGGCCAGTTGCGGCAGGAAGGTCTGTGGGTCGCCGACCGGGTTTTCCAGATGTGGATGTTCGGCCAGTGGCCGGCGTGAAGGGGCCAGGACACGGGTGATCGTCGGCTCGTTGAGCAAACGGTCGAGCAGGTGCTCACCGGTCAGCCCGGTGGCGCCGGCAAGCAAGACATGCTGAGGCGTCAAGTACATAGTGTCTCTCCCTTGATACTGTTCAGCTTAGTTGCTCTTTATCGCTCCGTCGTTCAACGCAGCACTTTGCAACGCTTTTCTCGCTTGTTGTTTGCGCAGCAGTTGCCAGTGCGCAAGCACGGTTTTCGGTGCCCAGATCTGCGGTTCCGAGGCTTCGAAATTGTCCGCCAGCTCGCGCTCGGCAACGGTGGCTTTGGCCAGTTTGAAGGCTTGCTCGAGATCGTCGGTCTGGTTCAGTGCCTGGGCAAACAGGGCATCGCCGAAATAAGTGAAGTTGGCCTCTTCGGAGCAGCCGAACGACACGCGGTCGGCGCGCGAGGCGGTCATGATCAGCGTGCGCTCGTCTTTAAGTGCGGGAATGAAACCACCGGAATAGCACGAGGAGATGACAATGATCTTGTCGCGGTTCTTCAGCGGTGCGAGCACGGCGGCCAGTTCGTCGGCGGGCAGGTCGGCCAGTTCCATGCGTGGCTGGTCGAGCACCAGTTCGTGTTCGGCGGTGCCGTGGCTGGTCAGATAGATGAATACCAGGTCTTCCGGGCCAGTGCGTTCGGCCAGGGTCAGTGCTGCGCGACGCAGGTTTTCGCGGGTGGCCATCGGCCGGTCGCCGAGGTGGTCGCGATGGTTGACCAGACGGATCTGGCCTACGGCGCCGAAACGGCTGGCGAGCATGTTGGCCACGTAGTCGGATTCGCGCAGGAACACGCTTTGCTTGCCGTCGCCGCCGAGGGTCAGGGTGTACAGCTCCACCGCCGGAGTCGAGGCCGGCACATTGGCCAGCGCTTCGTCGAGCAGACGGCCCTGAGCCAGCAGGCCGAGTTCGAGGGTGTCTGGCAGCAATTTACCGTCGGCATCGCGCACGCGCTGGCCGTTGATCCAGGTGCCGCTGAGCACGCTGCCGTCGGTCAGCACCAGGGTGCCCCGGCCCGAGTAGCTGTCGCTGTCGAAGCCGCCGATGTAGAAACTGCCATCAGACAGATTCAGACGACCCTGGCCACTGAAACGCCAGTCGTTGAAGTAGCCGATGTAATGGCTGCCGTCGGCGCCGATCAGTTCGCCTTTGCCGGTCAGTGCGCCTTCCTTGAACTGGCCGAGCCAGACATCGCCGTCGGCATTTTCGTAGCGGCCCTTGCCGTGCAGTTGATTGTTCTTGAAGCCGCCGACATAGATGTCGCCGTCGGCGCTGTTAAAGGTGCCGTTGCCTTCGAGCTGGCCATTGATGAAATGGCCGCTGAACTGATTGCCGCTGGCGTCACCGCGCTGACCTTCACCGTTGGGTTTGCCGTGGGCGAACTGGCCCTGATAGGAACTGCCGTCGTCCAGTTCCAGACGGCCGAGACCGGAATACTGATCGTCCTTGAATTCGCCGCGATAGGTCATCGCGTTTTCCTTGAGGGTGCCTTCGCCCTCGCGCCGGCCGAGCTTGAAGCCGCCGGTGTAGCTGCCGCCGTGGGTGGTCAGCGTGCCCTGGCCGTCGAACAGGCCTTGCTGGAAGTTGCCGCGATAGACCTCACCGTTGCTGCCGTGCCATTCGCCCTGACCGTGCCACTGGCCCTTGTCGAACGTGCCCGCATACCAGCTGCCGTTCGGGTAGTCGACCCGGCCCTGGCCTTGCAGCAGGCCGTTGACCAGTTCGCCGCGATAGCGTCCGCCATCGGGCAGGCGTGCGTCCGGGGGCAACAGCGATTCGCCGTCGCCGCAAGCGGTGAGCATCAGGGTCAGGGCAAGCGGTGCAAGAGCAGCAAGTTGGCGCATAGCGGGATCCGGGCAATTAGGCGACCGAGTATGCCGTAGCTATGTGACCTTATACAGCCGGCAGAGAGGAGTGGATGCGAAACCGCGTGAGCCGTTTCGCATCCCGGCACTCAGACGAAGCAGAGTGACAGCGGTTCGGCGATGTAGGCCGGTTTGTCCGAGCCTTCGATCTCCAGGGTGGCGGTGGCCTTGAGCAACCACTGGCCGGGTTTCTTCTCGGTCACTTCACCGAGGTCGACCTTGAGCCGGACCTTGGAGTTGACCTTGACCGGCTGGATGAAACGCACGCTGTCCAGACCGTAGTTGACCACCATCTTCACGCCTTGCGGCAGGATCAGGATGTCTTCCATCAGTTTGGGGATCAGCGACAACGACAGGAAACCGTGTGCAATGGTGCTGCCAAATGGCGTTTGCGCGGCTTTGACCGGGTCGACATGGATGAACTGATAATCCCCGGTGGCTTCGGCGAACAGGTTGATGCGCTCCTGATCGATGGTGAGCCATTCGGAACGTCCGAGTTCCTTGCCGACATAATCTTTGAGCTCTGCAACTGGAACATAGGGCATTGAGACTCTCCTTGGGTTCATCGGTTTTATAGTTTTTCAGGTGGGGGATTTGACCGCCCTGCGAACCACTGTAGATCATCATGGCGATTTGCTCAGGTCAACCGACCATGCTTTTGGCGAATGCCGATCCATAGCGCAGGCGTGCTTATAATGCCGGGCCCGTGCTTGGCGGGATGTCGGACGGAGATGACGGATGTTGCTACGCGGCCTGACCATGCTGGTGCTGTTTCAATTGCTCGGCACGGCCCTCAATCACTTGCTGTTGCCGGTGCTGCCGGGGCCGATCATCGGCCTTTTGCTGTTGCTGGCGTTCCTGATCGTGCGCGGTGAAGTGGGCGAGCCGCTGAACCTTGCCGCCGGCAGTCTGTTGCGCTATTTGCCGTTGTTGCTGGTGCCGCCGGCGGTGGGTGTGATGGTTTACGCCACGGCGATTGCCGCGGATTTCTGGGCCATCGTCGGTGCGCTGGTGGTCTCGCTGATCCTGTCCATGGCCTTCGCCGGGGTGCTGATGCAGCGGCTGGTCAAGCGTCACGCGCCGCATTCGGAGGAATCCTGATGCTGTTCGACTGGCACGGCGCCTGGGCGTCGGTGATTCACCATCCGCTGTTCGGCATCGGCATCACTCTCGGCGCTTATCAACTGGTGCTGGCGGCCTTCGAGAAAACCCGCTGGATCTTCCTGCAACCGGTGCTGGTTTCCATGCTGCTGGTGATCGGCGTGCTGGTCGGCTGCGGCCTGACTTACGTCGAGTACCGCAAGAGCACCGAGATCCTCAGCATTCTGCTGGGCCCGGCGACCGTGGCACTGGCGGTGCCGCTGTATCTGAATCTGCGGCGCATCCGCCAATTGTTCTGGCCGATTTTTACTACGCTGGTGATAGGCGGGGTGGTTGCCACGGGCATGGGCGTGGCACTGGGCTGGTGGTTCGGTGCCGATCACATGATCCTGATGACCATGGCACCGAAGTCGGTGACCTCGCCCATCGCGATGCTGGTGGCCGAGCAGATCGGCGGCGTCGCGGCGCTGGCGGCCGTGTTCGTGTTGATTACCGGCGTGATCGGCGCGATCTTCGGCCCGGCACTGCTGACCCGCCTCGGAGTGCACAGCCCTGAGGCGCGCGGCATGGCGCTGGGCATGACCGCGCATGCGGTCGGTACGTCGGTGGCGTTGCAGGAAAGTGACGAGTGCGGCGCCTTCGCGGCACTGGCGATGAGTCTGATGGGCGTGGCCACGGCGGTGTTCCTGCCGTTGGCGGTGTCGATGGTGGTGTAAGGAAATGTCTATGAGTCTGCCGCTTTTTCCGCTGAACACGGTGCTGTTTCCCGGCTGCAATCTGGATTTGCAGATCTTCGAGGCACGCTACCTGGACATGATCGGCCGCTGCATGAAACAGGGCGGCGGTTTTGGCGTGGTGTGCATTCTTGAAGGCCATGAAGTCGGCGCCGCCCCCGAAGGTTTCGCCATGGTCGGTTGCGAAGCGCGGATCACTGATTTCCAGCAGCAGGACAACGGATTGCTGGGCATCCGGGTGCAGGGTGGGCGCCGGTTCATCGTGCAGCGTACCGAAGTGCAGCGCGATCAGTTGATCGTCGCCGACGTTGATTGGCTGGACGAAGAACCCGAGCAGCCGTTGCAGGATGAAGACGCCGATCTTGTGGCCTTGCTCAAGGCCCTGGCCGAACACCCGATGGTCGAGGCGCTGAACATGGGCATCGAGGCGGCAGGGCAGCAGTCACTGGCCAATCAGTTGGCGTACCTGTTGCCCTTCGCCGAGGAAGACAAGATCGACCTGCTGCAACTCGACGATCCGCAGCAGCGACTGGATGCGATCCAGGCGCTGCTCGACGAGTTGCAGGGCGAGCTGTTCGCCTAGAGCGGCTTATTCGGGCCAGACGATGTCGTTGGCGAACCAATCCTGGCTCGGGTCCAGTGTCAGGATCGGCTTGCCTGCCAGGGCCGCCTTGTCGATCAGGGCGTCATACTCATGCCGGTTGAACGCACCACTGTGGGTGCGCTCTTCGATGGCGTCGCTGAACCGAGCCAGTTCGCCAATATCATCGACCTTCGCCGCCCGCGTGAACGTTGAGTCAAGCAGCCACAGGCGCTGCGACTCGATGCCCCGCTTCGAGGTCGATATCAGTGCTTCGAGTTCATCGTCGGGAAACCACGCACCTTTGCGGGTGGCTGCGTCATTGAGGAGCTGGTTCTCCTCCCTGAGGACCACTTCCAGCTTTCGCGTGTCGATGACGTAGGCAAATACAAACTGCTGATTGTGGCGGATCGTTTCGTAGTTGCGCTCGGCGTCCAGTTCCACGTCGGATACATCGGACCAGTCGTTGTCCGATTCGCCCGACTCGACATCCGGCTCGCCGGGTTTTCTGCCGGGGTATTTGTTTCTCTGGTTGTTGTAGCGCAGGTACTCCGGGTCGGGGGACTCGGTGCCGCGGCCGGCGTATTCCCTGACCAATTTGAGGCTGACCGTGGCGCTGACAGGTTTCTCCGTTGTCGCGCCACGGGGATGCTTCAGGCGCGGCAGCATCCGGCTGTCGTTATAGAGTTCGAAAGGCGTACGCTCGTCAGCCCTGAACAGGCCGGGGATGTCCGTGCGGTACAGACAGCCACTGCTGTTGCGTAAATAGCCCAGCTTCGAAAGGAACGCCTCGAGGAATTCTGCGCTGACACTTCTTTCGAAATCGCCCAGGCTGTGCTCCAGCCGCTTGCCGTTTCTCAATGGCAGAAGCAGCGGTTCGATTTCCTGATGGAGTGCATCGAAACGGGCCGGATCGTTCACATCCCGCGACCGGCTCCTGTGGCTGTCCGCCCACGGTGGAATCATCAACGGATTGACGATCAGGTCGTCGCGCAATCGTATGTGCTGACGAGGTGAAAGGTTGAAGGCGCGCAGCAGCACGACGCGTTCACCGTGGGTCAGCTGCGGATGCAGCCGCTTGAAGTGCACGTCCAGCAGTTCGGCCGTGGCGGCTTTCCACTGAGCCGCCAGCGGTTCGGCAGAGGACAGCTTGTCCGGCACTGCCGTTTTGCTGTCCGTGTCTGTCGGATGCGGTCGTTTCAGCGATCTGGACAGGCTCCACGTTGCCTCTGCGCCGATTCTGTAGAGCGCCGGACCGGGCGCAAGCTTTCCATACAGATCCATCGCCCGGTAGGTGCCCAGGTTTTCATCGAACTCCACATACACCGTGCCGACATCTTTCACATCGACGAACTTGCGTCCGACGATGTAGCGCAGGCCTTCGTCGTTGGCCGGTTGCATATTGCGCAACAGCCCGGGGCTCAGCAGGTAGGTATGCAGGCTCCTCGATATTTCCGGAGTAGCATCCGGCAAGTCCGATATCCGGAATCGCGGCAGTTCAGGTGTGCCTGCCGGTGACGGCATATGTGTTCGGTATTGATCGCGCGGTGCTGGCGGATCGGGCAGCGTTTGAACCGACGGACGCAAACGGGGCGGTTGAACGGCAGGGATGGCGGGCGTGTTTGCCCTGGGGGGTGTGGCTGGCGCAGGTGGTTTGGGGCGCATGTTGTCATTCCTTGACGATGATCAGGTGTTCGGCGGGTATCGAGCGGGGCGGAACACTTTCCGAGCTCCATGCTCGAGTGTCGGTGTTGTAGGAGATGCTGCCGGTAGCTCCGTCGCGCAGACGAATGTTGCGAACCGGCATGTTGCGGGTCTCGAGTTCATCGCGTTGTTCATGCGCGTGGATATCCTGGACGATCGCCTGAATCGACGGATAGGCACGGGCGTCGACGGCGCAGAGGCCGATCACTTCGAACAGGGCGTTGATCCGGTAACGGTTTCCCGAGGAGACCACCACCTCCACGGTTTCCAGTGGCAGCGTCGGGTCGTTGCTGTCCGGCAGATGAATCTGAATGCTGCCGATCGTGAGCAGATTGTCCCTGATGGCGAGGTCCGGCACGGTGATCTGTTCCAGCAGGTGTTGTGTGTGAATGTGCCACGTGGATGAACCCGAGATGCTTGCGTCGGCTTGGGCGGTGGACAGCCGGATGGAGGTATGACTGGCGGGAATCAGTTCGTAGGTCGAGGATCGCCCTTCCAGCCAGTAGGTCGCCTGGTGTTCGACGGACTGGAAATTGACCCGCTGCGGTGTTGTCTTCAGGGTTCTCTTTTCGATGGATGGCCGGACAAAAATGTACCGGCCAGCGCGCTCGCGCAGCGAGCCACGGCTCTGGATAACGGTGTAGCCGCTGCTGTTGGCATCCTGAAGATAGTCGCTGCGAGGGAAACCGAGGTCGTAGGACACGCCGTCTCGCATGACCAGAGTCATCGGATGATTCATCAGCCAGCCGGAGGCCATGAGGCCGGCTCCCATATCGCTTTTCCTGCCTGGATGCTCTCTCACCACGCCGTGCAGCGAGAGCAGTCCGCCTGCCTGAGCGAATGTGATGGTGAAGTGAACATTCGAGTAGCCAAGAAACGTGAACGCACCGGAGCGGTTTTTTGTAATCGTACAGATAGCCCGGACTTCGTCGATTTCCGTACTGTCATGATCGACATAAAGCGTGCTCCGGGCGCGCTGCTCGTTCTGATCTGCCACCAGGGTCGTGTGGCGGACATGGCGTGAAACGAAGTAGTACGAGTGGGCCTTGTCCGACAGTCTGTAAGGGCGATCGTTGACCGGCACCGGCGGGCTTTTCGCGACGCCGGCAGTCAGCACTCCGACACTCAGGCGCTGATCGTCGAGGTCGGTGAATTCGGTTGGCCATACCGGTTGCAAGTGGTAACCGTCCTGGGTAATGAACGTCCATTTGTCATTACGCAGTGAGCGTTTGCCGTCGACCTCGAGGTATACCGCTTCAAGAACCAGTTCCCGTCCTGGTGAGCGCTGATCGTCGTCACGCAACGATTCAATGACCAGCGCTTCGTCACGGACAGTCCAGCTCTGGATGGCCTCCAGCGAAACGCCCAGATAGACCTTGCTAGGCTCCTGGCCGTCCTCGGTGATGGAAACCCTGAGGCTCATGGGATCGAGATGGTAGGTATCGCTGCCGCGGCCGCCTTCGACGATCACATGCGGGCCACGCACGGAAACCTGGTCGTCCCCGGCACCGGCGTCGACGCGGTCATTGCCATTGGCGGCAATGATGTCGGCCTGGTCGGAACCGGTCACGCGATTGATCGCGCCGGCCAGTGTCTCGACCTTTTCGATGGACTTGAGTGTCGAGTACAACACCGGTGCGCGCGCCGGATCGGCCGGGCGCAATGCGAGCGTGCCGTTTTTCAGGTCGATGTCATAGCCCAGGTGACGTGCAGGGGCGGGGAGGTGATCCAGGTGCCTGTGCATGCCTTGCAGCCATAACAGATCGATACCGTCTCCTCCCGACAACTCACTGGTCTTGAGCGGGGCACGGGAAAGTGCTTCGGATGCCGACTGGAACAGAAAGGAGTCATTCCGGTCGCCACCGCTCAGGGCTTTCTGGCCAGAGCCGTAGCTGAAGTAGTTGGGCTTTTCCTTTACCCCCTGCACCGTGTCATGGCCACCGCCCAGGTTCCAGAAGACGCCTTTGGCAGGGTCGCTTTTGGTGATGGAGAGAACGGCGTCCGAGTCGGGCAGCCCCTCGCGCGCATCGCAGGTGTCATCCGCATCATTGATGACGGGCAGATTTTCGGTGGTGTAGGGCGTTTCTCCCTTTGCTTCATCCCATTGGTAGCGGTAGATGCGGGTCGGCTGCAGCTTGACCTCGAATCTGCCGTTGACGATCACATCGACGCTCTCCCTGAATTCATTGTCGAGCCAGCCGAGGCTGCGGGTCTTCAAGGCCCGGGCGTAGTCGACGGTGGTCTTGGCAATCAGGTAGCGGTCCATCAGCGCCTTGTCCTGATCCTGACCGGTGAACGCAAACCAGCCGGCACGCCAGCGTTCGTTCACGGTCAGCTCGATGTAATCGTCAATGTCGTCGACCAACCGTGCGGCGCCATAGATCCGGGCCCCGACAATCATGATCGCGGCCGCCGCAATGCCCACCGGCCCGGCCGCCTGGAAGCCCATCAAGGCCGCGCACCCCAGCGCCAGAGACAGTGCGCCACTGAACACGCTCAGGCCGCCGGTGACATACAGATCCTGCGCCTCCTTGCCCTGGGCACTGGCGGCATCGTTGAAGGATTTGATGGCGGTATAGATATCGAAGGGTAACGTGAGCACGCTGGCGATCAGGCCGGCACCCTGGCAAAGCCATTTGCCCATGGTGGTTTTACCGAATTGCTCAAAGGCCATGGAGCCCTGGCGGATCATCTGTTCGCCGGTCTTGTTCAGCGCGTACTCGAGGCCCAATGAGGTGATCTCGGCCAAAGCGCCGCCCGCATTGATCAGCACTTCTCCCGTCTGACCTTTCTTGAGGGCATCGATTGCTCCGATGTAGGCGCTGTACAGCCCATAGGCTTGCATCCCGACCCCGATGCTGGTCAGTCCGCGGCTCTTGGCTCTGTCCACCCAGCCAGGCAAATGCTTCGGCAGCGGGTCCCTGTGGATATCCAGGCGCTGGGTGGCAACCAGCAGCGCGCTGATTTTCTGCAGGGAGTGTGAGGTGTCGCTGGCGTGTGTTTCACGTATCAGCGGTCCGGCATCGGGAGAGCGCAGGGTGACGATTTCGTAGAGCAGTTCCGGGACCCGCCGGCCTTCCTGCCCATCGACAGATCTGATCCGTTGTTCGGCCTGAACCGGATCGAACTCCAGCCCGTCGGTAAAGGCCTGGTCGGGTTCGGAAAAGTAGGTGTTTGCCGACGTGATTGGCTCACCGTTGATTCGAGCTCCAAGCGCCTGAAGTTCATGCCGGCTCACGGTCAGTTCGCCGAAACGAATGGGCCCGAACAGGTTGTCCAGATCACGTGGATCGGGGAGGGCTGCGGGGAGGGCGCCTACGCCAGTGTTTGATGAAGTGGTTTGAACGTTAATGTCCGAAATGACTATTGGTGTTGTAAGAATAGTTTCGGTGTTGATGTTGAATGGTTTGGCCAAAATCAATGCTCTGCAGAGAAATGTCGAACGACTCTGGCATGAAGAGTGGCGGGGTTCAGTTGTAATTGTTTTGCTGATTGTATTGTTGTTTTTTGTATTGTCTTCCAGGTGGTTTGTCTGTCGTTGTTCGTTTAGCGTGATTAAAGCTCGCAAGGGGCGAGTCTGATCATCAGGGCTGAACAATATGACGATATACGAAGATGAGTGGGCGTTCTGGGATGATATCGCCGGGAAATATATTTTGAAGAACGCGGGCGCCGATCTGAATACCGACATCATTATCAAGGCGGCCGGGTATTACGCGGACTCGATGGTGCTTGAACGTCGCAAGCGCAGACGGGTGAAGAGTGCAGCCGATCCTGCGAAGCCGGCGCAGAGTGCATAAGGTTGTTTTCGGTCTTCAATGTGTTTTTTAGAACAAGAGGATTGTTATATGTCTGAAGAAACAAGTTTTACGTTTACAGGGTGTCTGTTCGCTGACGGATTGCCGCTGGTGGCAAACTATCAGGTCATGGAACAACGTCTGAAACATCCGCGAATCACGACAGGGCAAAGATTGAAATCGGAAATTTCTCTGAATGACGAAATCAGCTCGCGAATCATAACACTTGCCGATCATGACGATGCCGAGCCTTTGTTGTTTGAGTTTGTACCGGAAGGCCAGGGGCGATATGGATTGAATGTCAAGACGGCGGGTCGTTACTTCAATTGGCGATTGCGCATCGATCAGACTACCCGGCATCTTCTGCTGGAAAAGAGTGCCGGCAGTTACTTTGAATTCGAAACCTATGCCGGAAGGCTGAAGTCCTTGGGGGATTTGCCATCCAACCCGGCGTCAGTGGCGCTGGTCAGCGTCGAGAAAAAAATCGGCCTGTTCCAGCATCAGACGAAGGAAGGGCTCAAGTATTTCCTCGACAGGAATCCGAACGACACCGGGCACAATGCCTACAACCCTTCACCGGTGTCGTTCATCTTGAAAGTCACTCCGTCGGCACTGGATTCTGCCGCCTAGTACGCATATCGCAACAATGTGTGCGGCAAATGCCGTAATACAAAGAATCCAAACAAGGCAATCAGCGCCGGCAGCACCAGCCACCAGACTTTCTGCGGCATCGCTTCAAGGGGGGAGTGGCGCTGAATCAGCCACAGGCTCGCTGCGCAGACGCAGGCGGCGAGCATCGCACCGGCCAGGACATCCGTCGGCCAGTGTGCCCCCAGATACACCCGTGACAGCGCAATCGCCAGCGCCGGGATGCAGCCGATCAACAGCCAGGTCAGGCGCAGTCTTGGCGGTTGCCCGCGTCCGGCCAGCACGGCGAGGGTCAGGAACAGGGCGAACGATCCGGACGCATGACCGCTTGGCATGCTGTAACTGGTGATCGGATCGGTCAGCACCTCCGGGCGCACCCGGGCGAAAAACAGTTTGGTCCCGGTGTTGGCCAGCGCAGTAACGAGCAGGGTACTGCCGGCGAAAATTGCCTGACGCCACTGGCGGCACAGCAGCAACAGGCCGGTCAGCAAAATGCTGAACACCAGCATGTTGCGAAATTCGCCGATCAGGGTGAAGACCACCGCAACCTCGTCGAGCACCGCGCTGCGGTGTTCCTGCACGAGGGTCATGACGCCCTGATCGAGCGCGGTCAGGTAGGGGTAACCGATGAACAGCGCGATCAGGATCAACAGGCTCATGCTGCTGATCCAGATTGTCGCCCGGCGATGACGGCGCAGGCTGCTGTTGGCACTCAGGCCGACCATCACCGCAATGCTGGCGGCGACAATCCCGGCCTGCAGCCAGAAACCTTCCGGCAATGGCAGACGAATCGCCGCCCCGGTGGCCCAGCCCGGCAGCAGGTAGGCGATGCTCCAGCCTGCTGCGGCCAGCAGACTGACGGCTACGAAGCGTGGGAAGGGCATGTCGCACATCCCGGCGACCATTGGCAGCATCGGTCTTAGCGGACCGATGAAACGCCCGACCAGCAGGCTGGCGATACCGTAACGCTGGAAATAGGTCTCCGCGCCGGCCATCCACTCCGGGTGATGGCGCAGTCCCGGCAGGCGGCGGATGTTCTGATGGAAGTGGCGGCCGAGGAAATACGACACCAGGTCGCCGAGAATCCCGCCGAGAAAGCCCAGCAACAGCGTCTCGCTCAGCGACAGCGCACCGCTGCCGGCAAGTGCCGCCACGGCGAACAGCAACACCGTGCCGGGAACGATGATCCCGGCAATAGCCAGGCACTCGACAAAGGCCACGATGAACACCGCAGCAGCCAGCCACTGCGGATTGGCGGCCAGCCACCCGGTCACGCTATCGAGCCATGGGCCCATACAACACACTCCATTTTATTGATGTCCCTGGCCGGCGTAGCGCAGAGGGGAAGTTCACAGCAGAAAATAATCGCGTCCTTCGACCTGGCCCCGGCGCAGCGGGTTCCGGGTGCACCACTGGGCATAGGCCGCATCGACAAATCGATACATCAAGTGCTCGTCGCGCCCATGGGGGATGCCCAGGCGGGTGGTCTGGATGATGTGGCCCGGCGCGGGGCCGGTGTCTTCCACCAGCAGGATTTCGTGGTCGAAACGCTTGGCGTCCCAGACCGGGACCTTCAAACCCAATGCCTTGCACAGCAGGGTTTGCCCGGCGCAAAGCTTTTGCGACGGCCTCGGGCGACCCTGAGCATCGGGATTGTTCAGCAGCATCTGCGCCAGACTGGCCGGGCCGCTGATCTCGTCGACCCACGGATAGGCCGATTTGATCAGTACCGCATTGCCGGGACCCTGCGCGCTGAAGTTCAGCGAATCGCCGCCACGGGCGTAGTACATATAGATGTGGCCGCCATCCAGAAACAAAGCCTTACGCTTTTCCGTGTAGCCGAGGGAGGCGTGACTGCCTTTTTCTTCGCAGTAATACGCTTCGGTTTCGATGATCCGGGCGCTGAGCCACAGGTCGCCGACCCGGTGACGGATGACTTTGCCCAGCAGATCCCGGGCAAGCGTCTGAGCGTCACGGTCGAAAAAAGCGTCCGGAAGGCCTAGCGGCAGGCGCTCGGCACGGGCGCGAACGGTCAGGTTGGACATGGCAAACGGTGTTTATCCAGGCGAAAGAGGTCGTGATGATAACAATCCGAGCCTTAATTACGGCTGAACATCGGCAAATCGCCGTCCATTTCGACCATCCGCCCGTCACCGCTGTTAGTCCCGGGACGCGACAGCTATAATCTGCCGCTTTCCTCTTTGCCAAGACCCCAGCAGACCATGACTGAGTCCGTTCTTGACTACATGACCCGATTGGGTCGCGCCGCCCGCGAAGCTTCCCGGGTCATCGGCCGTGCCAGCACCGCGCAGAAAAACCGCGCCCTGCTGGCTGCCGCCAATGCGCTGGACGCCGCCCGCGCCGAGCTTGCGGCAGCCAATGAACAGGATCTGGCCGCCGGCCGCGCCAACGGTCTGGAGCCTGCACTGCTGGAGCGCCTGGAACTGACTCCGGCCCGCATCGACGGGATGATCGTCGGTCTGCGCCAGGTGGCGGCCCTGCCGGATCCGGTCGGTGCGATCCGCGACATGAGCTTCCGTCCGTCGGGCATTCAGGTCGGCAAGATGCGCGTGCCGCTGGGCGTGATCGGGATCATCTACGAATCCCGTCCGAACGTGACCATCGACGCCGCGAGCCTGTGCCTGAAGTCCGGTAACGCGACCATCCTCCGTGGCGGTTCCGAGGCGATTCACTCCAACCGAGCGATTGCCGCCTGCATCCAGCGTGGCTTGGCCGAAGCCGAATTGCCGGCCGCCGTGGTGCAAGTGGTGGAAACCACCGACCGCGCCGCCGTTGGTGCGCTCATCACCATGCCCGAGTACGTCGATGTGATCGTGCCACGCGGCGGTCGTGGCCTGATCGAGCGCATCAGCCGCGACGCCCGGGTGCCGGTGATCAAGCATCTGGATGGCATCTGTCACGTCTATGTCAGCGAACACGCCGACCTGCCGAAGGCCCAGCGCATTGCCTTCAATGCCAAGACCTATCGTTATGGCATCTGCGGTGCGATGGAGACCCTGTTGGTCGATCAAAGTGTTGCGAAGGATTTCCTGCCGTCGATGGCCAGACAGTTCCGCGAAAAAGGCGTCGAGCTGCGTGGTTGCGAGCGCACCCGGGCGATCATCGAGGCGGTAGCGGCGACTGAGGAAGACTGGAGCACCGAGTATCTGGCGCCGATCCTGTCGATCCGCGTGGTCGACGGCCTGGACCAGGCCATCGAGCACATCAACCATTTCGGCTCTCATCACACCGATTCGATCGTCAGCGAAAACCTCGCCGATACGCGGCAGTTCGTGGCTGAAGTCGACTCGGCATCGGTGATGATCAACACCCCGACCTGCTTCGCCGATGGATTCGAATACGGATTGGGTGCCGAGATCGGCATTTCTACTGATAAGCTGCACGCCCGTGGCCCGGTGGGCCTCGAAGGACTGACCTGCGAGAAATACGTCGTGGTCGGTGATGGCCAGTTGCGCGGCCAGGCGACGGTCTGACTTGTCCGACCTCGACCCGAAAGCGCCGAAATCCGGCAGGAAGTCTCGCCCCAGACGCATTGGCGTTCTGGGCGGAACCTTCGATCCGGTGCATGTCGGCCATTTGCGCGGCGCGCTGGAAGTCGCCGATGCGCTGGCGCTCGATGAGCTGCGCATGATGCCCAGCGCCCGGCCGCCCCATCGCGATACCCCGCAGGTGTCGGCGCAGGATCGGCTGGCAATGGTTGAATGTGCGGTGGCCGGTGTGCCGCCGCTGGTGGTGGACGCCCGCGAATTGCAGCGGGACAAACCGTCCTGGACCATCGATACCCTGGAGTCGCTGCGCGCTGAACTGGCCGCCGAGACCCAGGTTTTTCTGCTTTTGGGCTGGGACGCATTTTGCGGCCTGCCCACTTGGCACCGCTGGGAGGAGTTGCTCCAGCATTGCCACATCCTGGTGCTACAGCGCCCGGACGCCGACAGCGAACCGCCGGATGCCTTGCGCAACCTGCTGGCAGCGCGTTCGGTGAGCGACCCGCTGGCCCTGAAAGGGCCGAGCGGACAGATTGCATTCGTCTGGCAGACACCGCTCGCGGTCTCCGCCACCCAGATCCGTCAACTGCTGGCCAGCGGTAAGTCGGTACGTTTCCTGGTGCCCGACGCGGTCCTGGCCTACATCGATGCGCACGGTCTGTACCGTGCGTCGAACTGAACAAGGCGTGCTCGAGTAACACGATCATCGTGGGACGAGACGCCGAATACATGAGCAAAACGAGTTTTATATGACTGACAAAGACCAAACCAAAGTAAAGCGCAAAGGCACGTTCAAGAGCGCTCCGCTGCCGGAAGTCGCCAACACCAACGAGCCGCTGAAAGGCGACGAACTGGTCAAGGTGGCCGTGGCCGCCCTGGAAGACGTCAAGGCCCAGGACATCCAGATCATCGATGTGCGCGACAAGCAGAGCATCACTGACTACATGATCATCGCCACCGGTACTTCCAACCGTCAGATCAACGCGATGCTGGACAAGGTTCGCGAAGAAGTGAAAAAGCAGGGCGCCAAGCCGCTGGGCGAAGAAGGCAAGGGCGACAGCGACTGGGTGCTGCTGGACCTGGACCTGGTGATCGTGCACATGATGACCGCCTCGGCCCGTCAGTTCTACGACCTGGAGCGCCTGTGGGCCGGTGCCGAGCAAAGCCGTGCGGCAGACGCCAAGCACCACAGCCCGGAAAACACCCACGAGCACTTCACCAAGCTCAACAAAGACCAGCTGTAAGGGAAGCGCTGTGCGACTGCGACTGATCGCCGTCGGTTCACGCATGCCCAAATGGGTGGAAGAAGGCTGGCATGAATATGCCAAGCGTCTTCCGTCCGAGCTGGCGCTGGAACTGGTGGAAATTCCGCTCAATACCCGTGGCAAGAATGCCGACGTGGCCCGCTTCATCCGTCAGGAAGGCGAAGCCATGCTGGCCAAGGTCGGGCACAACGAGCGGATCGTCACCCTCGAAGTGCACGGCAAGCCCTGGAGCACCGAGCAGCTGGCGGTCGAACTCGACCGTTGGCGGCTGGACTCGCGCACGGTCAATTTCATGGTCGGTGGCCCGGAAGGGCTGGCGCCGGAAGTCTGTGCCCGCGCCGACCAGCGCTGGTCGTTGTCGCCATTGACGCTGCCGCACCCGTTGGTGCGCATCCTCATCGGCGAGCAGTTGTATCGTGCCTGGACCGTGTTGTCCGGCCACCCTTACCACAAGTAATCCTGCCCTCATGTCCCAGCCGATCCGCATCAAGGACCACGAAAAAGACGCCCGCCTGGTGCGTAGCCGCGTCGTGTTCGGGGCCATTGCGGTGGTGCTGCTGATCTGTGTGCTGATTGCCCGGCTGTATTTCCTGCAGGTGATCCAGTACGAGTACCACTCGACCCTCTCGGAAAACAACCGCGTCCATGTCCAGCCGATTCCACCGACCCGTGGCCTGATTTACGACCGCAACGGCGTGGTGGTGGCGGATAACCGTCCGAGCTTCAGCCTGAGCATGACCCGCGAGCGCTCCGGCGACTGGCAGCAGGTGCTCGACGTGATCGTCGAAGTGCTGGAGCTGACGCCGGAAGATCGGATGATCTTCGAGAAACGCATGCGTCAGGGGCGCCGGCCGTTCGAGCCGGTGCCGATCCTGTTCGAGCTGACCGAAGAGCAGATCGCCCGGATCGCGGTGAACCAGTTCCGTCTGCCGGGCGTGGAAGTGGTCGCGCAGCTGGTGCGTCATTACCCGCAGGGCGCGCATTTTGCGCACTCGGTGGGGTACATGGGGCGGATCAACGAGAAAGAGCTGAAGACCCTCGATCCGGTCAACTACAGCGGCACCCACCACATCGGCAAGACCGGCATCGAGCGCTTCTACGAAGCCGAGCTGCACGGCCAGGTGGGTTACGAGGAAGTCGAGACCAACGCCCGGGGCCGCGTGCTGCGGGTGCTCAAGCGTACCGACCCGGTGCCGGGCAAGGACATTGTCCTGAGTCTCGACATCAAGTTGCAGGAAGCCGCCGAGGCCGCGCTGGGCGGGCGGCGCGGTGCGGTGGTGGCGCTGAACCCGAGTACTGGTGAGGTGCTGGCAATGGTCAGTCAGCCGAGCTTTGACCCGAACCTGTTTGTCACCGGCATCAGCTTCAAGGCGTATGCCGAATTGCGCGATTCCATTGACCGGCCGCTGTTCAATCGCGTGCTGCGCGGTCTGTACCCGCCGGGTTCGACGATCAAGCCGGCGGTGGCGATTGCCGGTCTGGACGCAGGCGTGGTGACGGCGTCGAGCCGGGTGTTCGACCCCGGTTACTACATGCTGCCCAACTACGATCACAAATACCGCAACTGGAACCGCACCGGGGACGGCTTCGTCGACCTCGACACGGCGATCATGCGGTCCAACGACACCTACTTCTATGACCTGGCGCACAAGCTCGGCATCGACCGGTTGTCGGCCTACATGAACAAGTTCGGCATCGGCCAGAAGGTCTCGCTGGACATGTTCGAAGAATCTCCGGGCCTGATGCCTTCCCGCGAGTGGAAACGAGCCACCCGCAAGCAGGCATGGTTCCCGGGCGAGACCCTGATTCTCGGGATCGGCCAGGGCTACATGCAGTCGACCCCGCTGCAGCTGGCCCAGGCCACCGCGCTGGTGGCCAACAAAGGGGTGTGGAATCGTCCGCACCTGGCCAAGACCATCGAGGGCGAGAAGCCCAAGGATGAAAACCCGATGCCGGACATCGTCCTGCGCGATCCGTCGGACTGGACCAAGGTCAACCACGGTATGCAACAGGTGATGCACGGCGCCCGGGGTACCGCGCGCAAGGCGGCGATCGGCGCGCAATACCGGATCGCCGGCAAGTCGGGTACGGCCCAGGTGGTCGCGATCAAGCAAGGCGAGAAATACGACCGCTCCAAAGTGCAGGAACGCCACCGCGACCACGCCCTGTTCGTCGGTTTTGCACCGGCCGACAACCCGAAAATCGTGGTGTCGGTGATGGTCGAGAACGGTGAGTCCGGTTCCGGCGTCGCCGCGCCCGTGGTGCGTCAGGTGATGGACGCCTGGCTGCTGGATCAGGACGGACGCTTGAAGGCCGAATACGCCAGCCCAATCAGTGCGGAGGCTACGGCCCGTGAAGAATAATTTCGATCGCATGCTCTCCAGCGAGGATGTGATGCGTCGCCGCGCGACGCTGCTGCAACGCCTGCATATCGACGGACCCTTGCTGGTCCTGCTGCTGATCCTCGCCGCCGGCAGCCTGTTCGTGCTGTATTCGGCCAGCGGCAAGAGCTGGGACCTTCTGGCCAAGCAGGCCACGTCGTTCGGCATCGGCCTGGTGTCGATGATCGTCATCGCTCAGTTCGAACCACGGTTCATGGCCCGTTGGGTACCGCTCGGTTATGTGGTCGGGGTGGTGCTGCTGATGGTGGTGGACATCATGGGCCACAACGCCATGGGCGCGACCCGCTGGATCAACATTCCCGGGGTGATCCGCTTCCAGCCATCGGAGTTCATGAAGATCCTGATGCCGGCGACCATCGCCTGGTATCTGTCCAAGCGCACGTTGCCGCCGCAGCTCAAGCACGTCGGGATCAGCCTGATGTTGATCGGCGTGCCGTTCATTCTGATCGTGCGTCAGCCGGATCTGGGCACGTCGCTGCTGATTCTGGCCGGTGGCGCGTTCGTGCTGTTCATGGGCGGATTGCGCTGGCGCTGGATCCTCAGCGTGCTGGCCGCCGCCGTACCCGTGGCAATCGCCATGTGGTTCTTCATCATGCACGACTATCAGAAGCAGCGGATCCTGACCTTCCTCGACCCGGAAAGCGATCCGCTGGGCACCGGTTGGAACATCATTCAGTCGAAGGCCGCCATCGGTTCCGGCGGCGTGTTCGGCAAGGGTTGGCTGCTGGGTACCCAGTCGCACCTGGACTTCCTGCCGGAAAGCCACACCGACTTCATTATTGCGGTGCTGGGCGAAGAGTTCGGGCTGGTGGGCATTTGCGCGTTGTTGCTGATCTATCTGCTGCTGATCGGTCGCGGCCTGGTGATTACCGCCCAGGCGCAGACACTGTTCGGTAAATTGCTCGCTGGCGCCTTGACCATGACGTTTTTTGTTTATGTTTTCGTCAACATCGGTATGGTCAGTGGCCTGTTGCCGGTGGTGGGGGTGCCGTTGCCGTTCATTAGCTACGGCGGAACTTCGCTGGTGACGCTGCTGTCAGCGTTTGGGGTTTTGATGTCGATCCATACGCATCGCAAGTGGATCGCACAGGTTTGAATAAGGTGAAGAGTTCAATGCAAGTAATGCGTGACTGGGCGACACGATACGCACCGTGGCTCGGCCTGGTAGGCATCCTTGGCAGCGCGCAGGAAGCGCTGGCCGGCGATTACGAAGGCTCGCCCCAGGTGGCCGAATTCGTCGGTGAAATGACCCGCGACTACGGTTTCGCCGGCGAGCAACTGATGGCGGTGTTCCGCGAGGCCCAGCGCAAGCAGGCGATTCTCGACGCGATTTCCAAACCCGCCGAACGGGTCAAACAGTGGAAAGAATACCGGCCGATGTTCATCACCGACGCGCGCATCGCTCGGGGTGTGGACTTCTGGCGCCAGCACGAGGCGGTACTGGCCCGCGCCGAGCAGGAATACGGCGTTCCGGCTCAGGTGATCGTGTCGATCATCGGCGTCGAGACCTTTTTCGGACGTAATACCGGTAATTACCGGGTGATCGATGCTTTGTCCACGCTGGGTTTCGACTATCCTCCCCGTGCCGAATTTTTCCGCAAGGAACTGCGTGAGTTCCTGCTGCTGGCGCGCGAAGAACAGGTCGACCCGCTGACCCTCAAGGGGTCCTACGCCGGGGCGATGGGCCTGCCGCAGTTCATGCCGAGCAGTTTTCGCGCCTATGCGGTGGATTTCGACGGTGATGGCCACATCAATATCTGGAACAACCCGGATGATGCGATCGGCAGCGTCGCCAGCTACTTCAAGCGTCACGGCTGGGTGGCCGGCGAACCGGTGGTCAGTCGTGCCGATGTGCGCGGCGAGCAGGTGGATGAAGGCCTGACCACTGGCATCGAACCGACGAAAACCGTCGGGGAGTTGCGAGCGCTGGGCTGGTCAAGTCATGATGCGCTGCGCGATGATATGCCGGTTACTGCATTTCGCCTGGAAGGCGACAATGGCCCGGAATACTGGATGGGCCTGAAGAATTTTTACGCGATCACGCGTTATAACCGCAGCGTGATGTACGCCATGGCTGTACATCAACTGTCTGAAGAGCTGGTAAAAGCACGGGGCGTCAAGTAATGCAGGCATTGCCTATCAACAAACCCCTGAAGCTGGTGGCATTCGCTGCGTTGGCGGTGCTGGTCGCCAGTTGCTCGACCAGCCGGGCGCCGACTCAGAAATACGCTTCCAATACCGTTCGTGCCCAGCCGGGTCTGGACATCAACCGGGCCCACAAGGACGGCGCGCCATGGTGGGACGTCGATGTGTCGCGCATTCCGGACGCTACGCCGACCCTGCACACCGGCCCGTACAAGGCCAACCCTTATACCGTGCTGGGCAAGACCTACTTCCCGTTGCAGGAATCCAAGACCTACGTGGCCTCGGGCACCGCGTCCTGGTACGGCACCAAGTTCCACGGTCAGAACACCGCCAACGGCGAAGTCTATGACCTGTACGGCATGAGTGCCGCCCACAAGACCTTACCGCTGCCAAGTTACGTTCGGGTGACCAACCTGGACAACAACAAGAGCGTGATCCTGCGAGTCAACGACCGTGGGCCGTTCTATTCGGACCGGATCATCGACTTGTCCTACGCCGCGGCCAAAAAGCTCGGTTATGCCGAAATCGGCACCGCGCGGGTCAAGGTCGAGGGTATCGACCCGCAACAGTGGTGGGCTGCGAAGGGCCGTCCGGCGCCTTTGATGCTCAACGAGCCGCAAGTCGCGCAGAATACTGCGCCGGTGATCACGGCTTCGGCCGGTACCATCGAGCAGTGGACTCCGCCGCCGCAACAGCATGCCTCCGACACTGTACCTGTACAGATCGGCGCAAAAAAAAACGCTTCTGCACCAGCGTCTGGCCAGTATCTGCAGGTGGGCGCGTTCGCCAACCCGGACGCTGCAGAACTCCTGAGGTCGAAGCTCAGCGGGATGGTGAGCGCTCCGGTGTTCATCAGCTCGATCGTGCGCAATCAGCAGACCCTGCACCGGGTACGCCTGGGACCGATTGGTTCGCCGGGTGAAATTGCCCAGGTGCAGAACAGCGTGCGCCTGGCCAACCTTGGTTCGCCAAGTGTGGTCACCGAGTAAGTAATACGTAGCACTTGATTGACGGTTCGCCAGCGATTGGGGGGTGAATCAGGTTGTTGGCTCGTCGAAGAACAAAAGCCCGGCAAAGGGTGACTGGAGTGAGCAACTGAACACGCGATGACTCGTTAGAAAGTCATCTGATTAATTTTGCCCGCAAGGGCAGTTTCCATTAGCGATTTCGAGAGACGGATGAACATCACCACCTTTGCCAAACGCCTGTGTCTGCTAGTCCCGCTGCTCCTCTCGCCAGCCGCCTTCGCGGCCGAGATGATGCCGTCGCCACCTCAACTGGCCGCAAAAGCCTACGTGCTCATGGACGCCAGCAGCGGCAACGTGCTGGTGGAGAACAACGGTGACCAGCGTCTGCCACCGGCCAGCCTGACCAAACTGATGACCGCGTACATCGCTACGCTGGAAATCCGTCGTGGCCAGATCGGTGAAAACGATCCGGTGACCGTCAGCGAAAACGCCTGGCGCACCGGCGGTTCGCGGATGTTCATCAAGGTCGGCTCGCAGGTGACTGTCAGCGACCTGCTGCACGGCATCATCATTCAGTCCGGCAACGACGCCAGCGTCGCGGTGGCCGAGCACATCGCCGGCAGCGAAGACGCCTTCGCCGACCTGATGAACAAGACTGTCGCCGATCTGGGCATGACCAATACCCACTTCATGAACCCGACCGGTCTGCCGAACCCTGAGCACTACTCGTCGGCTCACGACATGGCGATCCTGGCGCGCGCGATCATCCACGAAGACCCGGCTCACTACGCGATCTACTCGCAGAAAGAGTTCTTCTGGAACGGCATCAAGCAGCCTAACCGCAACCTGCTGCTGTGGCGCGACAAGACCGTTGACGGTCTGAAAACCGGTCACACCGACGAAGCCGGCTACTGCATGGTGTCTTCGGCTGTACGTGACGGCATGCGCCTGATCGCCGTGGTGTTCGGCACCAACAGCGAAGTGGCTCGTGCTGCCGAAACCCAGAAACTGCTGACCTACGGTTTCCGTTTCTTCGAAACCCAGACCTTCTATCAGAAGGGCACCGAACTGGCTCAGGCCCCGGTGTGGAAAGGCACCACCAGCCAGGTCAAGGCCGGTCTGGCTGAAGATCTGACCATGACCCTGCCGAAAGGCCAGCTGAAGAAGCTCGCTGCCAGCATGACCATGAACCCGCAACTGACCGCGCCAATCGCCAAGGGCGACGTGATCGGTAAAGTCGAAGTGAAACTGGACGACAAGGTGGTGCACAGCGCCGACCTGATCGCCCTGGACGCTGTCGAGGAGGGTGGTATCTTCCGCCGCATGTGGGATAGCATCCGTCTATTCTTCTACGGCTTGTTCAACTGATTCGAGTTGACCTGCATGGCCCCGTTCCCTTCCGGAGCGGGGCCTTGTTCGTTACCGGGCTTACGCTTACGAGGCCGTTACGCCATGACCGATACCGAAGTAAAGGCGCCAAAGATCGAATTTCCGCAGGTTGATTATCCGGTTAAGGTGATCAGCGATACGGGCGTCGGCAACAAAGACAAGATCATCGACATCGTCAAGAAACACGCAAAGATCAACGATGAGCGTGTCGACGAACGTCAAAGCAGCAACGGCAAGTACACCACCATCCAGTTGCACATCGTCGCGACCGACCAGGATCAGCTGTACAACATCAACAGCGAACTGCGGGCGACCGGCTTCGTACACATGGTGTTGTGATGCCGGGCACGCTGGGCTTTCGCGAACTTGGCCAGATGGCTTACGAGCCGGTCTGGCATGCCATGCAACGCTTTACCAACGAACGCGGCAGTGATGCCGCCGACGAAATCTGGCTCGTCGAACACCCGCCGGTGTTCACTCAGGGTCAGGCCGGCAAGGCCGAACATCTGTTGCTGCCGGGTGACATTCCGGTGGTTCAGGTCGACCGCGGCGGGCAGGTGACTTACCATGGCCCCGGCCAACTGGTGGCGTACCTGTTGCTGGACGTACGCAAACTGGGTTTTGGCGTACGCGACCTGGTCACACGCATGGAGCGGTGCCTGATCGAACTGCTGGCCAGCTACGGCGTCACCGCGGTGGCCAAGCCAGATGCTCCCGGCGTCTATGTCGACGGAGCGAAAATCGCTTCTCTGGGTTTGCGGATTCGCCACGGTTGTTCCTTTCATGGCCTGGCCCTGAACGTGGATATGAACCTGGAGCCGTTTCGACGGATTAATCCCTGCGGCTATGCCGGGCTGGCGATGACCCAGCTGAGCGATCACGCAGGATCGATTGAATTTGCCGAGGTAAGTGCCCGGCTGCGCGCGCAGCTCGTCAAACACCTCGACTATGCTGAGCAGACGACCCTGACGGGCGGAATCGACTGATATGACTACTGATGCAGTGCAAACCATGATCCCGACGCTCGACGTGACCGAGCGCCCGGCCCCGCGTCCCAAGGTTGAAGCCGGCGTCAAGCTGCGCGGCGCCGAGAAGGTTGCACGCATCCCGGTAAAGATCATTCCGACCACCGAACTGCCGAAGAAACCCGACTGGATCCGCGTGCGCATCCCGGTTTCGCCGGAAGTCGAGCGCATCAAGAGCCTGCTGCGCAAGCACAAGCTGCACAGCGTCTGCGAAGAAGCGTCCTGCCCTAATCTGGGCGAGTGCTTCTCCGGCGGCACGGCGACCTTCATGATCATGGGCGACATCTGCACCCGTCGCTGCCCGTTCTGCGACGTGGGCCACGGTCGTCCGAAACCACTGGACGTCAACGAGCCGGAAAGCCTGGCCATCGCCATCGCCGACCTGAAACTCAAGTACGTGGTGATCACCTCGGTTGACCGCGACGACCTGCGTGACGGCGGTGCCCAGCACTTTGCCGACTGCATCCGTGAAATCCGCAAGCTGTCGCCGAATGTGCAGCTCGAGACTCTGGTCCCGGACTACCGTGGCCGTATGGACATCGCCCTGGAAATCACCGCGGCCGAGCCACCGGATGTGTTCAACCACAACCTGGAAACCGTACCGCGCCTGTACAAGGCTGCGCGTCCGGGTTCGGACTACCAGTGGTCGCTGACCCTGCTGCAGCGTTTCAAGCAGATGATGCCGCACATTCCGACCAAGTCCGGCCTGATGCTGGGTCTGGGCGAGACCGACGACGAAGTCATCGAAGTCATGAAGCGCATGCGCGAACACGACATCGACATGCTGACCCTGGGCCAGTACCTGCAACCGTCGCGCAGCCACTTGCCGGTGCAGCGGTTCGTGCACCCGGACACCTTCGCCTGGTTCGCCGAGGAAGGTTACAAGATGGGCTTCAAGAACGTCGCGTCCGGCCCGTTGGTGCGCTCTTCGTACCACGCCGACGAGCAGGCGAAACTGGTCAAGGCCGAACTGCTCGGTTCCTGATTCAGCGCTGAATGAGAAAATGCCCGCCGGGGTTTACCGCCCGGCGGGCATTTTTTTGCCCGGACTACACTCGTTGTTCACTTTTCCTGCAATCTGCGGCGCAGCCGAACCTCTTCTGTTTGTCGCCGTTCCTGACTACTGTGTGTGCATGACTTCACACAGGGAGATCCATGGATGACCGTTCGACCGACCCACACCCTTTTCCCGCACAAGCCTGTGCCGGCGCTGCCGTCGGAAGGGCTGATAGGCGTCATTGCGCCCGCCGGCCCAGGCTCGCTGGATACCGAAAAGGCTGTTCAATGGATGCGCGCCCGGGGTTACGGTTTGCGGGTGTTCCCGGGGGTTTACGAGAAGGATGGCTATCTGGCCGGCAGCGATGAGGTGCGGCTCAATGATCTGCACGCCGCGTTCGCTGACGAGGAGGTCGATGCGATCATCTGTCTGCGGGGTGGATACGGCACGCCGAGGTTGCTGGACCGGATCGACTACGATCTGCTGAGCCGCCATGCCAAACCCTTCGTCGGCTACAGCGACATCACTGCGCTGCATCTGGCTATCAGTCGCTATGCAGGGTTCGTGACCTTTCACGGGCCACTGTTGAACGCCGACCTGCTGGGGGACAAGGAGCCGCCGACGGTGACGTCGTTCTTCGCCATGCTGCGCGGGCAGCTGAAGGCCGGCAGTGTATTGAGCCATCCGGTGGCTTATCCACTGACCACGGTTGAGCCCGGCATTGCCCACGGGCGCCTGCTGGGTGGCAATCTGGCGATGATCGCATCGACCCTGGGCACGCCTTACGAAATCGACGTCGAAGGGGTGATCCTGCTCATCGAGGACGTCAACGAGCCGCTGTATCGGATCGACCGCCTGCTGACCCAGATGCGTCTTGCCGGCAAGCTGGCCCGATTGCGTGGCGTGTTGGTCGGGGATATCGCGGGGGTGGATGTCGATGCGCTGAATCGCCTGCTCAAGCAGACCTTCGAGCCGCTGCGGATTCCGGTGTTGTCAGGCTGGCGCAGCGGGCACTGCGATCCGAACCTGACGTTGCCGTTGGGGGCGCTGGTTCGACTGGATGCAGGGAAGAAGGAATTGATGCTGGAGCAGGATGTCGTGATTCGCTGACTGAACCGCAAAAAAAACGCCGCCTCTTCAGGCGGCGTTTTTTATTGGTTACGCAGGCTTTCGAGCAGCTTGTGCGTCGGATAGCCATCCGCCGGCCAGCCAAAGGACTGCTGCGCACTGCGGATCGCCTTGCGCGTATTGGCACCGATGATGCCGTCAGCGGTGCCCGCGTCATAGTTGCGCGCGGTCAGCAGGTTTTGCAGCTCGATGCGCTCGGTACGGCTCAGCGGCAGATCATCCTTCGGCCAGGTGCCGTTGATCAGGCCTGCGCCGTTGAAGCGCTCGGACAACAGGCTGACGGCCAGGGCATAGGACGACGAGTTGTTGTACTTGAGGATCGCCCGGAAGTTATCGAGGATCAGGAACGCAGGGCCACGATAGCCGGCTGGCAACAGCAGGGCGGCTGACAGTTGCTCGGAACCGGCGGGGGCCTGACCGCCGTTGGGCAGAATCACGCCCAGTTGCCGCCATTCGGCGACACTCTTGCGAATCGCGCCATCTGCCAGGGTGTAGTTGAAACCGCTCGGCAGCTGCACCTCGAAGCCCCACGGCTGGCCACGTTGCCAGCCCGAGCTTTGCAGGTAATGCGCAGTCGAGGCCAGAGCATCGGCAGGGCTGCCCCAGATGTCGCGGCGTCCGTCGCCATCGAAATCCACCGCGTGGGTGTTGTAGGTGGTCGGGATGAACTGGGTCTGGCCCATGGCGCCGGCCCAGGAGCCGAGCATTTTCTCTGGCGTGATGTCGCCCTGCTGCAGGATCTGCAGCGCCGCGATCAGTTGCGCGTGAGCAAAGGCCGGGCGGCGACCTTCATAGGCCAGGGTTGCCAGAGAGTTGATCACTGACTTGGTGCCCTGGAACTGGCCGAAATTGCTTTCCATCCCCCACACCGATACCAGTGCCTGGCGATCGACGCCGTAACGTTGCTCGATGCGTTGGAGGATATCGGCATACTGGTTGATCAGCGCCTGGCCTTTGCGCACTCGCAGCGGCGACAGGGCACCGTCCAGGTATTCCCATACCGGGCGGGCGAACTCCGGCTGGCTACGGTCGGCGCGGATCACGCTGGCATCGAAGCTCACGTTGGCAAAGGCGCGGTCAAACACGTCGGGGCGAATACCGGCAGCCAGGGCGTCCTTGCGGAAGCCTGCCTGCCACTCGGCGAAAGTCTGGGTCGGTTGCAGATCGAGGTCGTCACCGGACGGCACTACCGGCGGGATGACCGCAGGGGCCGTGGCAACGGGAGCAGTCTGAAGCGGTTGCGCGTCGGCGGCGGTGGGTTTCTCCGCGCAGGCGACAAGCAGTATGAAACTTGTGGCAGCGATCAGTTGGCGAACGGGCCAACGACGGGAAAGACTGAGGGGCATGCACAGGTCCAGGGGATACGAATCAGGTGCAGACCTTAACATGTCAGCCCTGAAAATCGGGATTCGGTATGGGAGTTTTATCATCGAGACACCCGCCTGCGGGTCACCTTATTCCTTTCCTCGGACTCTAATCAACTGTCATATCTGACAGTTGTTCCGCCATTGCCAATGAAGTTCAATCATCCATGCGGTGTTCCAAAAACTCATCGAATCAGATCATCAAATGACGCTGGTTTTCAAGCCGCCAGAAAGCAAGAAGCCTCCCAGCTTTTAGACTGGAAGGCTTCGCGGCGGTAGCTGCCTTTGCCCTTGTTGGGTCGCTCCTGGCGACTGCGGAACAAGGGTTGGGCGATGATGGATTTGGCTTTGTTGGATCGTTTTTTACCCATGGCGGATCTCCTGTATGGCGCGCGCGAGTATACGCCTCTTCCTGCCTCCCGCAATCCGCGCAACAACATTCTTATCTGAAGATAAGGAGTGGCTTAGTAGTTAACAAGTTTTCAGTTGTCGCGGCTGACTGTCGTGTGAAGAGCCCCCATGTTTCATTGTTTTAATGCGAGCGATATTGGAGAGTGCTATGAAAAAAATAATTCTGGCTTTAGCGGTTTCGCTGTTGTTCGCTTGTACTCAACATGAAACAGCGCCTCCTCCCACGACAACAAGTAGTGAGCAGGTGGGCCTTATGGGGCTTGCCTCGAATGATGGGGCGGCTGTCGCTGCGACACTTAACGCTCGTTATGCACAAACCACGCGCAATTGTTTTAACAGTGAAACGGCACCGATATTTTTATGTTCGGGAATCGTTATCCGAGCAACGACGTATGGTGATGGGTATAACGTTTGGGATCCCAGTCCGAACAATGTAAGTAACGGCTTTGTCGCGTTTTCCTATATGCGCAATGATGCAAAATCCCCCGCGCTTTATAATCACTCGAATAACGGCTACATCGCCCGTCCTGTTTCTGCTGCGATCCCGGGCCAGATAAAGCTTCAATATACTTGCTTTTTTCCTATCGACGGCGCCACGGATGGGCGAGCAGACAAAGGATGCGGACAACACATTCTGCATGGAGCCATCAGCCGGTTTTGTTCTCTGCAGGGTATTACGACGGCCAATCAGTTTGTCGCTCATTACATGGCAAATACATCGGCGCGGGAGCAGAAACAATGCAGCTGGGATGTTCGCGATAACTCGCCTTATCAAACAGCCGCCCTATTTCGTGAGGCTCTGGCGACCATGCCCAGAATCCCGAAGAATGGCCGCAATGATGAGAATGAACTTGTCTCAGCCGTATGGGCCAAGCAGCCCGCTGCGAACATGCCCATCGAGGCTTTTTTCTACACTGACGCGGCGGGACTGATTCAAGCGAAAAAAAATCAAAGCTCTTACTATGCCCAAGCTAACTCAATAATAGTACCAGTCATAAAATTGACCATAAATTCGACAAGCTGGGCAGCATCTTTCAGCTACAACCCCGCCGATCAAAATTATCTTTGATTGGTAGGTAGCGTTAGAGAGAGGAGCGAGATGATTGCTATTCGGCAGGTAACGTCAGACGCTGACCGGCCATCAACAGCGCCAGACGACTGAGGCTCATCCACGGCGAACCGGCCGCCTGGCCCTTGATCTGCGCATCGATGCGCTGGGCTTCGAGCAACAACTGCGCCCAGCGCTGTGCCGAGTAGCGTTGCAGGGCCTTGCTCATCAGCGGTTTGCGCTTGTCCCAGACCGGCGGTTTCGCCTGACTGAAGCACTTGTCCAGCGGCGTACCCTGGCTGTACTGAAGGGAGATGTTGGCCAGCAGACGCAGTTCCCGAGCCAGGGCCCAGAGGATCACTGGGGGCTCGACACCTTCACCGCGCAAGCCTTCAAGCATGCGCAGCGCGTGAGCCGGTTCGCCGTTGAGGACTGCGTCGGTCAGGCCGAACACGTCAAAGCGCGCACTGTCGGCCACGGCCGCCTGCACGGTTTCGACGGTGATCTGTCCGCCTTCGGCCATCAGCTTGAGCTTCTCGATCTCCTGTGCGGCAGCAAGCAGGTTGCCTTCGACCCGCGCAGCAATCAGTTCGACCGCGTCCTGACTGGCCGAAAGGCCGGCCTGGGACAGGCGCTGGCGAATCCAGCTCGGCAACTGGTTGGCGTCCACCGGCCAGATCTGGATGAACTGCGTCTGCTGGCCCTCGACCAGTGCCTTGCCCCACTTGGTTTTCTGCGCGCTGCCGTCCAGCTTGGGCAAGCTGATCAGCAGCACCGTGTCCTCTGCGGGGCGCGAGCAGTATTCGATCAGTGCGGCTGCGCCCTTGTCACCGGGCTTGCCGGAAGGCAGGCGCAGTTCCAGCAGGCGCTTTTCAGCGAACAGCGACATGCTGGCCCCGGCCAGCAGCAACGTACCCCAATCGAAATTGGCGTCGGCGGCGAACACCTGGCGTTCGTCGAAACCTTGCTGACGGGCAGCGGAACGAATGGCGTCGGCAGCTTCCTGACACAGCAGCGGGTCATCGCCGCTGATGATGTAGACCGGCGCGAGGGCGCCTTGCAGGTGCTTGCCGAGTTGGGCGGGAGCGAGCTTCATAAGAAACGGCGAACGGGGCGCCTGAGCGCCCCGAACGTCTTACTGCTGCGGCAGTTCGAGCGGCGACTGACGCGGGGTTTCCGCTTCAGCCTTCTGCGCCGCTTCAAGGGCGTCGGCTTCTGCCTTGGCCCGGGCGTTGGCGGTCTGCTGCAGGGCATCCAGCTGGGCCGGCGTCAGTTGCTGCAGGCGCAGCATCATGCGCTGTACCAGCTCGCGGCGTGTCTCGTTGCGAGCATCGTTGGCTTCCTGGTCGGAACCCACCAGGTTGTTGCCGTCGTGGATGAACACTTTCTGCACTTCAAGCTTGTCGCTTTTGAGCAGCAGGTTCTTGTCGCCACGGATGTCGTAATTGAGCACGGTGGTCACCTGGTACTCGCCAGTACGGCCGGCACCGGCGTAGCTGAGGATGCGCTGGTTTTCCTGCTCGTCGGCCAGGTACAGCTTGTACGGTGCACCGGAGACGATCTTGACGCCGCTGGCTTCCAGCATCTGACGCAGTTGCGTCACGGTTTCGCCGTAGGCGTTGCGGGCGCTCAGGTCGAGTTCCTTGAATGCCAGTTCGGTGGTGCCGGTGCCGCGCAGCTGGAAACCGCAGGCGCTCAACAGGACTGCGAGGCCCATCACCAGCAGATTGCGTTTGATCATTGTGTTGCTCCCCTTGAAACCATGTGGGCCGACCTTGCGGCCCGAAAGGTTTTACAGGGCACCAGGCAAAACCCGGCGCCCGATCCAATTAGCTGGCGACGATATTGACCAGTTTCCCGGGCACTACAATCACTTTACGGATAGTCAAGCCATCGACGAAGCGCAGCACGTTTTCGTTGGCACGAGCAGCGGCTTCGACTTCTTCGCGGGTGGCGGCGGCCGGCATTTCGATCTGGCCGCGCAGTTTGCCGTTGACCTGGATTACCAGGGTCAGGCTGTCCTGCACCAGTGCGCTTTCGTCCAGCACCGGCCAGCCGGCGTCGATCACCGGGTCAGCATGGCCCAGGCGGTTCCACAGCTCATGGCTGATGTGCGGTGTGATCGGTGCCAGCAGCAGGGTCACGGCTTCCAGGCCTTCGTGGATCAGTGCGCGGTCCTGTTCGGTGGCTTGGGCGGCTTTCTCCAGCACGTTCATCAGCGTCATCACCTGGGCGATGGCGGTGTTGAATTTGTGGTTCTGGCCGACGTCATGGCTGGCCTGCTTGATCGCCTGGTGGATCGCACGACGAATGACTTTCTGCTCGTCATTCAGGCCGGCGATGTCCAGTTTGCCCGGCAGGCCCTGGGTGACGTGGGCCTGAGCCAGACGCCAGACGCGCTTGAGGAAGCGGTGCGAGCCTTCCACGCCGGAGTCGGACCATTCAGCGCTCATGTCAGGCGGCGAAGCGAACATCATGAACAGGCGGCAGGTGTCGGCGCCGAATTGATCGATCATCGACTGTGGGTCGACGCCGTTGTTCTTCGACTTGGCCATCTTCTCGGTGCCGCCGATTTCCACCGGCAGGCCGTCGGATTTCAGTTTGGCACTGATGACCTTGGCCTTGCTGTCGCGTTCGAGTTCCACGTCCGCCGGGTTGAACCAGGTGTAGGCGCCGTTGGCTTCACGACGATAGTAGGTCTCGGCGACCACCATGCCCTGGGTCAGCAGGTTCTTGAACGGCTCGTTGGAACTCACCAGGCCTTCGTCGCGCATCAGCTTGTGGAAGAAGCGCGCGTACAGCAGGTGAAGAATGGCGTGTTCGATACCGCCGATGTACTGATCCACCGGCAACCAGTGGTCGGCTGCGGATTTTTCCACCAGACCGCCTTCGAAGTGCGGCGAGGCGTAACGGGCGTAGTACCAGGACGACTCGACGAAGGTGTCCATGGTGTCGGTTTCACGCTTGGCAGGCTGGCCGCATTTCGGGCAGGTGCACTCGTAGAACTCGGGCATGCGCGCCAGCGGCGAACCGGCGCCGTCCGGCACCACGTCTTCCGGCAGTACGACCGGCAACTGGTCTTCCGGCACCGGCACGTCACCGCAGGCATCGCAGTGGATGATCGGGATCGGGCAGCCCCAGTAACGCTGACGGCTGATGCCCCAGTCGCGCAGGCGGAACTGGGTGCGCGAGGCGCCAAGGTTTTTCTTGATCAGGGCGACTTCCATGGCGTCGAACGCGCCGGCGAAGTCCAGGCCGTCGAACTCGCCGGAGTTGATCAGCGTGCCGTGCTCGCCGTAGGCGTCCTGCCATGGGGCCGGGTTGGTTTCACCGGAACTGGTGCGAACCACGGATTTGACCGGCAGGTTGTACTTGTGGGCGAATTCGAAATCGCGCTCGTCGTGCGCCGGTACAGCCATGACCGCGCCATCGCCGTAGTGCATCAACACGTAGTTGGCGACCCACACCGGCAGTTTTTCACCGGTCAGCGGGTGCTCGACGAACAGGCCGGTCGGCAGGCCTTTCTTCTCTTGAGTGGCGACGTCGGCTTCGGCGACGCTGCCGCCCTTGCATTCGGCGATGAACGCTTGCAGCTCAGGGTTGT
Source organism: Pseudomonas kribbensis (assembly GCF_003352185.1). Classification (GTDB taxonomy): domain Bacteria; phylum Pseudomonadota; class Gammaproteobacteria; order Pseudomonadales; family Pseudomonadaceae; genus Aquipseudomonas; species Aquipseudomonas kribbensis. The sequence goes on along the minus strand of NZ_CP029608.1, from coordinate 5,518,651 downwards.
TCTTCGCGGCGAGAGCAGCCAGGTGGTGCTCGGCGGCCACCGCAACATAGGTTGCGCCCATCAGGGTGTCCGGACGGGTGGTGAAGACTTTCAGGGTGCCGCTTTCGCCGATCGAGTCGACGTTGTACGGGAACTGCACTTCCATCCCGCGGGACTTGCCGATCCAGTTGCGCTGCATGGTCTTGACCTGTTCCGGCCAGCCGGTCAGTTCGTCGAGACTCTCCAGCAGCTCATCCGCGTAGGCGGTGATCTTGAAGTAGTACATCGGGATTTCGCGCTTTTCGATCAGCGCGCCGGAACGCCAGCCGCGACCGTCGATCACCTGTTCGTTGGCCAGAACGGTCTGGTCGATCGGGTCCCAGTTCACGGTACCGTTCTTGCGGTAGATCACGCCTTTTTCGAACAGACGGGTGAACAGCCACTGTTCCCAGCGGTAGTAATCCGGCTTGCAGGTGGTGACTTCGCGGGACCAGTCCACCGCGAGGCCCAGACTGCGCAGCTGGGATTTCATGTAGGCGATGTTTTCGTAGGTCCACTTGGCCGGGGCCACGTTGTTCTTCATCGCGGCGTTTTCCGCCGGCATGCCGAAGGCGTCCCAACCCATCGGTTGCAGGACGTTCTTGCCGAGCATGCGCTGGTAGCGGGAGATCACGTCGCCGATGGTGTAGTTGCGCACGTGCCCCATGTGTAGCTTGCCGCTGGGGTAAGGGAACATCGACAGGCAGTAGTAAGTCTCCTTGCCTGGCTGTTCACTGACTTCAAAGGACTTTTGCTCGTCCCAGAACGACTGGGCGGCGGCTTCGATTTCACGGGGCTGATATTGTTCGTGCATGGCTACTTTTGTACTGGATAGGGGTGGCCTAATCCTCTTCAATGCGACATCCGGAGCGGGCCGGACGGGCTGGAAGTGGAGTTACAGGAAGCGCCGTAGCATACATGACCGCGCTTGGCCTAGGGAAACCCTGATTGCAGCCGTTTGACCCGTTGAAATCGCGGCGAGGGCCGTTGGTCGCGGCGTGCAGCCGGTTTGTGCAGCGAAGCTAAGCTCTAACTGGGGAGTGAGTCTTATCTTCAATGAGGTGAGGGATGGTGGAGTCACAGCAAAGAAACATAACCAAACCCGAGTTGTACGAGCGGTTGATCGATCGTCTGGGAATGGCCCTGGACGCGGCAAAAACCGCTGGACGGCTGCGCGACGAGCGCCCCCTGGAGCTGGAATTGCGTGGCTTGAGCCCCGCCGAGTTCAATCTGGTCAAGGCTTATCTGGATCGCAGTGAGCGTGAAACCCACGGATACCTGTCACAGGCAGTGAAGCAACTCGATGCAGCCCATTCGGCCAAGGTCATCTGGCTCAAGGACAAGGCACCGGGCAGAGAAACCGTAAAAGTGCGCACTCTGCAGGCCAAGTAAACGCATGGCAGGTCAAAAAGCGGATCTTTTTCAACGGGATCCGACCCTACTGGTTGTCGCGTCGTATCAACCCACTTAGGCTTCGAGCATCTCTGGAGATGCTCGATGCCTTTTCGTTATTTCATTAAACAACTTCTGTTGCCGCCCGGCCTTCTTTTGCTGCTGTTGCTCGCCGCCTGGTGGTTGCGACGTTCGCGGCCGCGACTGGCCGGGCTGTGCTTCGCCCTGGGTTTTGGCGGCTTTCTGCTGATGAGCCTGCCGGTGGTCGTGCAATGGGGCGCCAAGGCCCTGGAACGCGAGCCGCCGCTGGCCCGGGATTCATGGACAAGCCTTGCGCAACGCGCTGATGCGATTGTGGTGCTGGGCTCCGGGCGCGAGCGTGGCGACCTGGCCTGGGGTGAGGATCAACCGACGGGCGTCGGGCTTGAGCGACAGCGTTACGCGGCGCGGCTGGCCAAGGCCTCGGGGTTGCCGATTCTGACCAGTGGTGGTCTGCATTACGGTACGCCGCCGAGCGAAGCGAAACTGATGGCCGATTCGCTGCGTGATGATTTCGGTGTGACGGTGCGCTGGCAGGAAGGGGAGAGCCGCACCACGTGGGAAAACGCTGCCTTCAGCGCCAAAATGCTGCTGCCGGAAGGTGTTAAACGTATCGTGCTGGTGACCCAGGCCTGGCACATGCCGCGTGCGGTGTGGAGTTATCAACAGGCTGGATTTGAAGTGGTGCCGGCGCCGGTCGGTTTCCTCGGCACTGACAATGCCCGGCCGTTCGGCGGCTGGATGCCGGAGTTCAAGTCGATCTGGCAGAGCGGGCAGTTGCTGAACGAGGCGGTGGGACAGATCGGCTATTCGTTGTTCTACCGAGCAGGTGACAGCGGAGACTGAGGGCTTCCGCGCAAGGTGCGGAAGCCCTTCAATGGTCAAAGGGTCTTGGACATCCGGTTGGTCATCAGCGCCCAGCCAAACAGCACCACGCACAGGATGATCAGCGGCCACGAGCGCCACTGCAGATACGGCGTCAGGTTATGCATCGGCACCACTTCGCCGTACAGCACGCCTTGTTCGAACTGCGGAATGCGTTCGGTGATCTGTCCGAACGGGTTGATCAGGCCAGTCACGCCGTTGTTGGTCGCACGAATCATCCAGCGCCCGGCTTCAAGAGCGCGCATCTGCGCCATCTGCAGGTGTTGCAGCGGGCCGATGGAGGTGCCGAACCAGGTGTCGTTGCTGATGGTCAGCAGCAGATCGCTGTGTGCGGCCAGACTTGCAGCGAACTCCGGGTACACCACTTCGTAGCAGATGAACGGCGCAATTTGATAACCCTTGGCCTGCAACAGTGGCTGATCGGCAGGACCGCGAGCGAAGTCGGACATCGGCAGATCGAAGAACGCGATCAGCCCGCGCAGCAGGTCCTGCAACGGTACGTACTCGCCGAACGGCACCAGTTTCTGCTTCAGATACGTACCATCGCCTTCGCCGACCACGGTAATGCCGTTGAAAAAGCGTTTTTCGTGACGCACTGTCTGGCGGATCGGCACACCCGTGATCAGCGCCGATTTACGCTCGGCGGCGAAGGTGCCCATCATGTTCAGGTAGCCCTCGGCGGACTCCTTGAGCACCGGGACGGCGGTCTCCGGCCAGATCAGCAGATCCACCGGTTTCGAACGGAAACTCAGGTCGCGGTACAACGCCAGTTGCGCGTTGAGCTGCGCCGGGTCCCATTTCATGCTTTGTTCGACGTTGCCTTGAATGGCGGCAACGCTCAGCGGTGCGCCGGACGGACTGGTCCAGGCATGGCCCTTCAAGGCAATGCCCGCTACCCACGGTCCAACCAGCAGCACCAGACCCGCGGCGATAAAGCCTTTACGACCGGTCTGCAACAGGCGCGGTGCGTTGTAGATCAGCGCGGCGGTCAGCGCCAGGACAAACGACACCAGCCACATGCCGCCCACCGGCGCGAGCCCGGCCAGCGGGCCATCCAGCTGGCTGTAACCGGAATACAGCCACGGGAAACCGGTGAGGAACCAGCCACGAAACGCTTCCTGGCCAACCCACAGCGCAGCGAAGGCCAGGGCATCGGCCAGCGGCGCCTCGTTGCGACGCAGCCAGCGCGCCCACAGCCAGGCGGGCAGGGCGAAGAACCAGGCAATTGCCGCCGTGAAAATCAGCATCAGGAACCCGGCCAGCAGCACCGACGCGCCGCCGAAATGGTGGATGCTGTAGTAGATCCAGCTGGTGCCGGCGCCGAACAGGCCGAAACCGAAGCACCAGCCGCGACCCAGGGCCTGGCGCGGGCTCAGCTCGCGCAGGCCGGCATAGAACAGGCCGACCGCCAGCAGCGCCAGCGGCCAGAGATCGAACGGTGCCAGCGCGAAGGTGGTGATTGCACCGGCCGCCACGGCCAGCAGGTTACCGGGCCAGCCGGGGCGGGTTGTCCAGCGCATTTCTATCCTTAATGGTTACCGGGCGATTGGCGTGAGTCGCAGCAGATGAATCCGACGGCTGTCGGCGTTCAGGATGCGGAAACGATAGGCGCCGATTTCAGTGATTTCGTTGCGTTTTGGCAAGTGCCCGAACGCGCTCATCACCAGCCCGCCGACGGTGTCGAACTCGTCGTCGGAGAATTCGCTGTCGAAGAACTCGTTGAAATTCTCGATCGGCGTCAGGGCCTTGATCAGGAAATCACCGCTGGGCAGTGGCTTGATGTAGCTGTCTTCTTCGACGTCGTGCTCGTCTTCGATGTCGCCGACGATTTGCTCGAGCACGTCTTCGATGGTCACCAGACCTGCCACACCGCCGTATTCGTCGATGACGATGGCCATGTGGTTGTGGTTGGCGCGGAATTCACGCAGCAACACGTTCAGACGCTTGGACTCCGGCACGAACGTGGCCGGGCGCAGCAGGTCCTTGATGTTGAAGCTGTCGCCATTCTCCTTGAGGATCAGCGGCAGCAGATCCTTGGCCAGCAGCACGCCCATCACGTCGTCATGGCTTTCGCCGATGACCGGGTAGCGCGAGTGGGCCGAGTCGACCACGGCAGGGAGAAATTCGCGGGGTGTCTGGGTCGCCTTGATGCTGATCATCTGCGAGCGCGGCACCATGATGTCGCGTACTTGCAGGTCAGCCACCTGGATGGCGCCTTCGACGATGGCCAGCGCTTCGCTGTCCAGCAGTTTGTTCTGATGTGCATCGCGCAGCAGCTCCAGCAGCTCCTGGCGGTTCTTCGGCTCGTGGGCAAAAGCCTGGGTCAGTTTACCCAGCCAGGACTTCTGCCCGTTGCTCGATCGATCTTCGCTCATAGCGATTACTCTGAATCCTTTGTTGTAACGATAGGGGATGTTTCGGTTTCGTCGTCCGCGTACGGATCGGGATAACCCAATTCGGCAAGCAACTCGCGTTCCAGTGCTTCCATTTCCTCGGCTTCTTCGTCATCTATATGGTCGTAACCAAGCAGATGCAAGCAGCCGTGAATGACCAGATGTGCCCAGTGGGCCTTTAGTTCCTTGCCCTGTTCGGCGGCTTCGCGCTCAACCACGGCCACGCAGATCACCAGATCGCCCAGCAGCGGGATGTCGAGAAACTCGTCGGGCACTTCGGCGGGAAAGGACAGGACGTTGGTCGCGTAATCCTTGTGGCGCCAGGTGTGGTTGAGTTCGCGGCCTTCTTCTTCGTCGACCAGACGAATGGTCATTTCCGAATCGGCGGTGCGCTGGCGCAGGGCCAGTTCGCACCACTGGCGGAATTCGGCTTCGGTCGGCGCAGACGCTTCGGTCGCGATTTGCAGGTCAAGCTCAAGCATCGTGGCGAGTGTCCTTTGGCGCTTCATCGGCCAAACGCGTCTCGAAGCGCTCGTAGGCTTCGACGATGCGTTGCACCAGCGGGTGGCGCACCACGTCTTTGGGCTGGAAGTGGGTGAAGCTGATACCCGGCACATCCTTCAGGACTTCGATGACATGATGAAGTCCGGATTTGGTGCCGCGCGGCAGGTCGACCTGGGTGATGTCGCCGGTGATCACGGCCGTGGAGCCGAAACCGATCCGGGTCAGGAACATCTTCATCTGCTCGACGGTGGTGTTCTGGCTTTCGTCGAGAATGATGAAGCTGTTGTTCAGCGTGCGACCGCGCATGTAGGCCAGCGGTGCTACCTCGATCACCTGGCGCTCGATCAGCTTGGCCACGTATTCGAAGCCGAGCATTTCATAGAGCGCGTCGTAGAGCGGGCGCAGGTACGGATCGATCTTCTGCGACAGGTCGCCGGGCAGGAAGCCGAGTTTCTCGCCCGCTTCGACTGCCGGACGCACCAGCAGGATGCGGCGGATCTGCTCGCGCTCCAGGGCATCCACGGCGCAGGCCACGGCCAGATAGGTCTTGCCGGTACCGGCCGGGCCGATGCCGAAGTTGATGTCGTTGCCGAGGATTTCCTTCACATAGCGCAGCTGATTCAAGCCGCGAGGGCGAATCATGCCTTTCTTGGTGCGCAGGGCGACGGAGGCTTCGGCGGGGGCGTGGTTGTCCAGTTGCTCGACGGCCGATTCCTGGAGAAACAGGTGAACCGTATCCGGCGACAGCTCTGAACCCTTGGTTTCCCGGTACAGGCGGCGAATCAGGTTTTCCGCGGAAGTGGTGTGCTTGGGTTCGCCGATCAGCTCGAACTGATTGCCGCGGTTGCGGATCTCGATGGCCAGGCGCTGTTCGATCAAGCGCAGGTGTTCGTCGAACTGCCCGCACAGATTGGCGAAGCGGCGAGCCTCAAAAGGCTCGAGGATGAAACGATGAGGTTCTATGGGTGCGTTCAAGGTCGTATTTAGCCGCCCTGGGGCAATTAGGATGAAATCAAGGATAACGCCAGTGGCGTGGGTGCGAAAGCTCTTAAAAAGCCTGGCACCGATTCAGCCCTCTGGCGCGGTCTCCTTGCGGTGTTACTGGATCAGCGAGCCGCGCAGCGAGTGCGGTTGTGCCGCATCGATATGCACGTCGGCGAACTGGCCGATCAGGGTCGGATTATCACAGCGGAAGTTGACGATACGATTATTCTCGGTGCGCCCTTGCAGCTCGCCCGGGTCTTTCTTCGAATAATCGGTCACCAGAATCCGCTGGACCGAACCGACCATTTGTCGGCTGATCTCGAAGCCTTGCTGGTTCAGGCGATGCTGCAAGGCGTTCAGGCGTTCTTTCTTCAGTTCTTCCGGAGTGTCGTCGGCCAGGTCGGCCGCCGGGGTGCCCGGGCGCTGGCTGTAGACGAACGAATAAGAGAAGTCGAAGCCGACATCGGCAATCAGCTTCATGGTCTGTTCGAAATCTTTCTCGGTTTCCCCCGGGAAGCCGACGATGAAGTCCGAGCTGATGCAGATGCCCGGTACGGCAGCGCGCAGTTTGCGCAGCTTGGATTTGTACTCCAGCGCGGTGTGGTTGCGCTTCATCGCGGCCAGGATCCGGTCCGAACCGGACTGCACCGGCAAGTGCAGGTGCTTCACAAGTTCCGGCACTTCGGCGTGGGCCTGGATCAGGCTGTCGGAGAATTCCAGCGGATGCGACGTGGTGTAGCGGATGCGGTCGATGCCATCGACGGCCGCGACGACGCGGATCAGTTCGGCCAGATCCGCCAGACGACCGTCATGGGTCAGGCCGCGATAGCCGTTGACGTTCTGCCCCAGCAGGGTCACTTCACGTACGCCGTTTTCGGCCAGATGAATGATCTCGGCGATCACGTCGTCGAACGGCCGGCTGACCTCTTCGCCGCGGGTGTAAGGCACCACGCAGAACGTGCAGTACTTGCTGCAGCCTTCCATCACCGACACGTAAGCGCTCGGGCCATCGATGCGCGGCTCGGGCAGGTGGTCGAACTTTTCGATTTCCGGGAACGAGACATCCACTTGCGGCAGCTTGCTGATGCGCGCGGCGTCGATCATTTCCGGCAGGCGGTGCAGAGTCTGCGGGCCGAACACCACGTCAACGTACGGGGCGCGATCACGGATCGCCGCGCCTTCCTGGCTGGCCACGCAACCGCCGACGGCGATCACCATGTCCGGGTTGGCCAGTTTCAGTTCGCGCCAGCGGCCGAGCTGGGAATAAACCCGGTCCTGGGCGCGTTCGCGGATCGAACAGGTGTTGAGCAGAATCACGTCGGCGTCTTCTGCCCGCGCCGTGACTTCCAGGGCCTGGTGTTCGCCCAGCAGATCGACCATGCGCGAGCTGTCGTACTCGTTCATCTGGCAACCGTGGGTTTCGATGTAAAGCTTCTTGGCCATGGAATAGGGTCGTCACGTGGTTCAAAGAACCGCGCATTATAGGGAACATGTCCCCAGGTTCCTACCGTTGCGCGTCCGGTGGCTATGCTATAGTTCGCGCCCTCATTTTTACCCCGATGTGTTGTCCGCCCGCCATGACCAAACGCGAAGCTCCAATCTACAAGGTGATTTTCCTCAACCAGGGCCAGGTGTTCGAAATGTACGCCAAACAGATCTATCAAAGTGATCTGTGGGGCTTCCTGGAAGTGGAAGAGTTCGTCTTTGGCGAGCGTACCCAAGTGGTCGTCGACCCGAGCGAAGAGAAGCTCAAGGCACAGTTCGAAGGCGTGGTGCGCAGCTTTGTGCCGATGCATTCGATCGTGCGCATCGACGAAGTGGAACGCCTCGGCACGCCGAAAATCAGCGAAGCCCGTGGCGGTGTTGGCAATGTGATGCCGTTCCCGGTACCGATGCCCGAGAAGTAAGCGGGGCGGGAAAAGGCGCTACGTCAGGAGCTACGGCAGGGGCGAGAACGGCGTACGCCCGTCGGCGCTCTGCAGTTCCATCAGGTATTTACGGAAAATTTGCCCGAGCACCTGGGTTGCGGTTTCCAGGTCTTCGCGGGACATTTTTTCAGAGACTTCGTCGGCGGTGTCGAGCGCATCTTCGGCGCCGTTGACCGCGGCCATCTTCAGCACGATGTAAGCCTGAATGTTGTTGGCCTGCACGCCTTCACCGTGGAAGAACATGGTGCCGAGCTTGAATTGCGCCTGGGCGTGGCCTTGCAGCGAGGCCTTTTCGAAATAGCTCAGGGCTTGATTGAGGTCGCGCGGCGCATTCTTGCCGTCGTAGTAGAACTCACCCAACTCGTATTGCGCTTGCGCATCCCCTTCATCCGCTGCCTTTTGGCACGCGGCGAGGGCCTGCGTGACATCTTGCGGCTGAGTATTGAGGGTGCAGCGACCCATCGCCGGGATCAACAACGAGTTGCCGCCTGCTTGTGCATGTGCGAGCAGCGGCTGAAGGAGCAACAGGCAGCCCAAGGCAAGGGTGCGGCCGGTGCGGTTCATGGGAATCGACTTACCTCTGAAGGGCGCGCGGACCCGTCGAGGGATCCAATAAGCGCGCATTATGAAATAAGCAGGGGCCACCTTACAAAGTCTTTACTCGATTTTCTGCTGTGTGGGGAATATATCACCCGGTTTGCGGGAGATTTTTGGCAGAAGCGTCGGAGAAAACGCTGGAATGTAGGTGAAAGCTGACGCTGGCAATGGCCAACGTCAGCGATCAAGCCATTACTTCAGCTTGGCGAACGCGCGCTCGGCGGCGTCGAGGGTCAGTTTCAGTTCGGCTTCGCCGTGGGCGATCGAGGTGAAACCGGCTTCGAATGCGCTCGGTGCCAGGTATACGCCACCTTCGAGCATCAGGTGGAAGAAGCGACCGAACAGCGCTGCATCACTGGCCATCACATCTTCGAAAGTAACAATGTCGTCAGCGCCGCTGAAGTACAGACCGAACATGCCGCCGGCCTGGGTGGTCACGAACGGAATGCCCGCTGCGTCAGCGCGTTGTTGCAGGCCGTCGAGCAGGCGAGTGGTGTAGTCGGTCAGCTCGGCGTGGAAACCCGGACGGCTGATCAGGCGCAGGGTGGTCAGGCCTGCGGCCATCGCCAGCGGGTTGCCAGACAGAGTGCCCGCCTGATAGACCGGGCCCAGCGGTGCGATGCGCTCCATGATCGAACGCTTGCCGCCGAAGCAGCCGACCGGCATGCCGCCGCCGATGATCTTGCCGAAGGTGGTCAGATCCGGGGTCACGCCGTAGTAAGCCTGGGCGCCGCCGAGGGCCACACGGAAGCCGGTCATCACTTCGTCGAAAATCAGCACCACGCCATGCTTGTCGCACAGGCTGCGCAGGCCTTCGAGGAAACCCGGCGCCGGCGGCACGCAGTTCATGTTGCCGGCAACCGGCTCGACGATGATGCACGCGACGTCCTGACCGACTTCGGCGAGCATTTTTTCAACGGCGTCGATGTCGTTGAACGGCAGGGTCAGGGTGTGTTTGGCGAACGCGGCCGGTACGCCGGCGGAGCTTGGCACGCCCTGGGTCAGTGCGCCGGAACCGGCCTTGACCAGCAGGCTGTCGGAGTGACCGTGGTAGCAGCCTTCGAACTTGATGATGCTGTCGCGGCCGGTGAAACCACGGGCCAGACGGATCGCACTCATGGTCGCTTCGGTGCCGGAGCTGACCATGCGCACCATTTCCATCGACGGCACCAGCGAGCAGACCAGATCGGCCATCTCCGTTTCCATCGCGGTCGGCGCGCCGTAGGACAGGCCGTGTTGCAGCTGGTTACGCACCGCGTCCAGTACGTCCGGGTGGCTGTGGCCGAGGATCATCGGGCCCCAGGAACCGACGTAATCCACATAACGCTTGTTGTCTTCGTCGGTGACGTAGGCGCCTTCGGCGTGCTTGAAGAACAGCGGCGTGCCGCCGACGCTCTTGAACGCGCGAACCGGCGAGTTCACGCCACCGGGAATGTGTTTCTGGGCGTTGGCAAACAGGGTTTCGGAACGAGACATGATCGGGCTCTCAGACTTTTAGTAATTCGTTGAATGCGCGGGCG